>CAJVXG010000017.1 GCA_913009215.1 uncultured Gammaproteobacteria bacterium
GAAACCAGTGACGTATGCAGCTCCTGGCCCTGGGTGTTTTGATATAACCCAAATGGGTATTCAGCCAGTCAAGACTGGGTTCGCCCTGCTTCACAGTCAAAATCTCGACTTGCTCGCCAGTCTGCAGTTCGTAGCTTAAGGGAACAATACGACCGTTCACCTTGGCTCCACGACAGCGATGGCCGACTTCCGTGTGAATGTGATAGGCAAAGTCCAGTGGAGTAGCGCCGCTGGGCAAATCGATTATTTTCCCCTGTGGTGTAAAAACATAAACCCGGTCCGAGAAAATCTCCGACTTGAATTGATCGACAAAATCGCTGGCCTCCGCCAGCTCGTCCTTCCATTCCAGCAGTTGCCTCAACCAGTTGATTTTTTGATCGAAGGCCTCGTCTTGCTGCCTGCCCTCCTTGTATCGCCAATGCGAGGCCACACCCATCTCGGCCTGCTTATGCATCTCATGAGTACGTATTTGTATTTCAACGGTTTGACCGCCGGGACCAACCACGGCGGTATGCAAAGACTGGTAATTGTTGGCCTTGGGGGTGGCTATGTAGTCATCGAATTCACCCGGTATGTATTGCCAGAGCGCATGCACCACCCCCAGTGCAGCGTAGCAACTGGAAATATCCGGCACCAAAAAACGCACTGCCCGCACATCGAAAATCTGCTCAAACGCCCGGTTGGTTTTTTGCATTTTGCGCCAGATGCCATAGATGTGTTTCGGTCGACCACTAACCTCCGCATTAATATCGGCCTGCTTCAATTCCCTGGACAGGGTATCAATGATGGTCTCGATAAATTGCTCCCGGTCCACCCGCTTCTCGGCCAGTTTACCGGCCAGTTGCTGGTAGGCCTGTGGTTGCAGGTAGCGAAATGACAAATCCTCTAACTGCCATTTGATCTGCCAGATACCGAGCCGGTTTGCCAGTGGCGCAAATATCTCCATGGTTTCCCGGGATATGCGTTGCTGTTGCTCTTTGGTCAGGGAATCGAGGGTCCGCATATTATGTAGCCGATCTGCCAGCTTGATCAGGACTATGCGGACATCCTCCGCCATAGCCAATAGCATCTTTCGCAGGCTTTCCAGATCACGATGCCGCACCTGCTCATCACTACTCTGTAGTCCCTGTATTAAATCGACCTTGGTAACACCATCAACCATAGTGGCTACATCATTACCAAACACGGATCGCACCTGGTCCATATCCGTCCCCGTATCCTCGACCACATCGTGCAAGATGGCAGCAGCGATGGTGCCGGCATCCAGCCGCAAATAATCCAGGATCCTGGCTACGGCCAGGGCATGATGGATATAGGGCTCCCCCGAGGCGCGCTTCTGTCCGGCGTGCGCCTGCACAGCAAAATCACAGGCCTGTTTAATCAACGCCAACTCTTCCTTGCTGCGCTGTTGCGCTATATTGGCAAGCCAGTCCTGCAAGGATGGTTCACTATTACCATTTTGTGATATATCGGTTTCCATGTATGACCAATTACCTGGGCTTATATCTTCAGCTATGGTACTGCTTTTACGTGTTTAAAGAGAACAAAAGAACTAAAAACCGCCGAAGGCGTTACTCGGGCGTTTTACAAACTCCAATTTTAATCGATTAGCGATCTTTGGCGGCTTTATTTTGATTATGGGTCAATTCCAGAATAATGGCATTGAGCCCGGTTACTACTCGGGCCAAATAATCAAAATTAATATATTTAGGCAGGTCTTCGTCTGAATGGTAGTGTGGATAACGAAACAACGCAGTGTCTGTCACCATCAGGGCCGGGTAACCTTTTTGCCAGAACGATCCATGGTCTGACCAGTCTATACCTGCTATCCAGGCAGGTGCCGCCACCCCCTCTGATGGGAACCGGGTATGCTGCCGGAACAACGACAGGCTTCGATGCAAAAAACCACGAGAGTGCAGATTACCTACAAAGGCTATAAAGTTTCCCCGCTCCGGATAAAAATAATTAAACGGAAAGGGATAATGTTGTGTCTTCTTGCCAGATCGATAGTATCCCATGGTCTCAAGAGAAAACATGCCGATGATACGTATCGATTTATCTTGAATGCGGTCGACATAGACACGACTTCCCATATCCGGTGTTTTAAAATATGGGGGTTCTTCATTAACAAAAGCAACAAACCTAACGCTTGATGCCGGCGCCTTTTTGGCAAGCATGCGTGCCAATTCCAGCATAGCCGCCACACCTGATGCATTATCATTCGCGCCGGGGCTGCCTTCAATGGAATCATAATGCGCCCCCACAATCAGAACCGACCGCGGCTTTCGGTGTCCCTTAATTTCTGCAATGATATTGCGAACCTTCTTTGTTCCTATCGAGTACGTTTGTAGTTTTACCGAATAGCCCATATTCCTGAATTGTTTTTCAATATACTGAGCCGAGGTCTCTAAGGCCACACTACGCGTTAAGTTACGCTCTCCAATGATTCCCGCCAGAACAAGGACATGCTGATGTAATCGATTTGAAAGTATTTTTTCTCTGCCATTAAGCTCAATTGGCCCAGAATAAGAAGTAGATGGAACATAAACCATGTAGAACAAGAAACCGATAATAAAAATTATGGCGAGCAAAACAGGAGTAAAAAAAGCAATAATTCTGCTGTCAAAAATTCTCATTATTTTATGACATTGTTCTTGTAGGATTACTGCCAGTCTAGCAATATATTCATTTGAAACACAAATGAGCAAAAAAGAAGCCCTACGTCATGAGGTCGCTAACAGTAATACTTTTATGTTGTATTTAAACCCGGGCAAAAAAAACCACCACAAAAATCTGTGGTGGTTTTACATGCGAAATTATTTGAACCCGTGTTTTAGGGAGTTTTCTTCTCTTCTACCACGTCAATAGTCGTACTGCCCAACTCCTCTGTGCTGTCATCCTTCTCCCGTACGATTTTGACAGTCCACTTCCCGGTCTTGGTAAATACTCTCCTGTTCCAGGTACGGTAACGAAACCCGCGGGATATCGACATCTCACGGACATTCCTGGCTATGCCTTTGTGCAGGTATTGCACAATAATCCCCTGTTTCTCGCTCTTGTTCGGCACCATGAACATCATCCAGACAAACACGGGCTTACCCTTTTCAACCGGTCCAGCCAACTCATTGCCGCAATTGTTCTTGTTGCCTTCTTCTTTGGAAATCTCCTGACATACCTTGATTTCTACCAATATCGGACCATGGGCCTCACCCTGATAAAAATAATCCAGCACTTTCTTCGCTTCTGCCGCAGTAGGCTTGGTTTGTGCATATCCTATAACCGGCAACAAAAGAATTATCAGACCTGATAAAAGTATCCTTTTCATTTTTTCTTCCCTCAATAATTGTTGTTTGCTAATCTACAATCAGACATGTTAACACCATTTTAAACGTATGTGATATGCAAAATCGGTAGAGACTGTCGTCAGATCGAATATTCAGGCAAAAAAAACCTCATAAGCCATTACAGCCTATGAGGCATGGTGTATCGCTCTTATGTGTCTAGATGTAACTCTCTTTTTGCGGAAACAACATACTGTACACAGTACCGTATACTTCCAAGGACAAGTCGTGGAATATCAATCCAGCGCCACTGTCTTCTACACGTACTACGGTTGCCGGTATCCTTTGCAATTGTGTAATGCCAGTAAGCCTGTGAATCAATGTCAGGTCAACAGCGGCGTTCTGCGGAAGCACCATCGCCCCTGTATCCAGCAACATGCCATGTAAACTGAGATTTCTTGTCAGACAGCGCAATATACCCAGCCCATTATAATACACCGCTACTTCCAGACTGACGGGTTTGCGTATGCTTGAACGACGCTCACTATATCGCAGCACTTCCATTGCTCTACCTCCAGTTACTGTATGGTTAGTTACGAAACCGGGTGCTACAAATACATCATTGGACTACTTACAAAGATCAGGTATCCCTACCCAAAAAAGACCTGGTGATTATTTCCCCATGCAATATTTCGTGGGTAATCTTATAAAGATTAGACGAGCAGCAACAAACTGCAAGCATTGGCATCATCAGAAATTTACTCTAAATATACTTTATTCCAACTCTCATAAACTTAGAGTTACTTTCTTAATAAAATTCTAGCTTATCGCAAATAAACCTATGGTTTCATTTGTTTTTATAGATATTCAAACCAGCAGGTGCAAGGGGATTTTCCGTAAATATATTGTTAAACTGCCATTACTGTACAATCCACCGCTTTCGGTGAGCCAGGTATGCAACTGCAAATTATCATTAACGACAAAACCAGCACTATTGAGATTCCGGAGGCCCTGCTGGATGAGGCCGAAGATTTTTTCCAGAAAATGGATAAAGACATGGACAAAGGTTGGCAAATGGGGCCGGAATATATTGAAAACCTCACCAACACCAACCGCTGTCAGATTGCGGCTGACAAAATTCTGCAGGCCGTTGATACCAGGAATCACAATCTGTTGCTACTAATGGCAGGCTACATCCTGAAACGTCTGCCGGGAACTACCGGAATCAATATCGATACCAATGGTGAAATGCTGAATACCGAAATTGTATCCTGAATCCGATTCCCCTATAAAAAAAGCAAGATCCTGGCCTTATTGGCACATTCATATATTAGCATTACCTAATGTATGGTTATTAGGTTATAGTTTGCCGTTTGTCCGTATCGGTAAACAGGCCGTCCGCTACGACTTCCAATGCGTCAGACCTGTGCCATATTCTTAGTACACGGGCATAGTTAAAGTAATTTATAGGTTGCGGTCAACATGCCCCTATTATTAAATGTTAAACATTCTCTCCTGGTGTGACTGGTTTGAACCATGAGCATTTTTGAAAAAGTATGCCCCCAATGCGCAGCAGTGCACTCGATGGAAGCGAGCCATTGTGGCTGCGGCTATTCCTTTAGTGTAGGCGAACTCTCTTTCTCCAAGCTCTCTGATGAAATGCTCGCTGAAGAAGAGGCCTTGTACGAAGAATATCTCGCCGCCCGTGCCGAACAAGCTGGCAAAGAAGCTACGGAAGCAAAAAAGATTATCAATAACACAGATCCCCTGAACCATAACCACGCCAAAGTAAATGAGAAAGAACTCAATGCAAAAATTGCCCAGGCACAACTAAAATCACAGACTGACCGTGTTGCTAAAGCAAATAAAAAAGCAGCCGATGCCAAGGCCAGGCGCAAACAAAAGACCCTGGCCGAGGTAAAAAAGAAAGCAGAAAGAGCCAAGATCAGAGCCAAAATAAAAGCCGAGGCTAAGGCCCAGGCCATGGACCAAGCCAGGAAAAAGGTAGACGCGGCCATCAAGGCCAGCGCAAAAACAAAGGCCAAGACCCAGGCCGATTCTGCCCACAATGCCCTTGAGACTGCCAGAAAGATTAAAGACAAACTTCACGAAAAGGCCTCTGCCCTGTTCCGGGCCAAACAAGCAAGAAAAGCGGGGCAGTTGATGCAAAAGAAACGGGTTCGCAAGGTCGAATTAAAACCTATTACCAAAAAAGAAATCGCGATTACGAAACCACCTGCCACTACAGTACAACACAAAACCACTGAGCCCGGCGCCTTTCGTGCTACACAGGCTGCTCGTGCAGAAAAAATAAAGAACACCATCGAATGTCCAAACTGCACTGCGCAGTTAAGTAAAAAGGCAAAAGGCTGCAAATGCGGATATATGTTTGAATCCGGAGCTTCCCTAATGCCTTCATTATCCCTCGACACGAACGACGTTCATGATACCAAGGCCACCATCACTGATGTAAGAATCACCACCCGACGCGTCGGTGACTGATTTTTACAAACAATTCTTACGAGATTCATCAGCGCAGATAGACACGGTTTATCTATAAGCCACTTCATACCAGTTCTGTTATTATCCAGATAAACATATTTGTCTCTGGAATAGAGCATTTTTGTTGCAATTGTGGCCGACTCCGGTATCAGCGAGACCGTCTGCCTTGATTACACGGGCACTATAATCTGTATAATGGCGCTCCCTATAGAGTCAGTCAGAGGGCCAATGGACAAAATCGAGAAAAAACTCATGCATTATATGAGTCGGGCGATATCCGATTATGCCATGTTCCAGGAAGGTGATCGTGTCCTCGTCTGCCTGTCCGGTGGTAAAGATTCCTTTACCATGTTGCATTTGCTGCACAAGATTCGTCGACGCGCCAGGATCAATTTTGAACTCTTCGCCTTCACCCTGGATCAGAGTCAGCCTGGCTGGGACGACAGCGCTATGCGAGTCTGGCTGGAAAAGCATGACTATCCCTATGCCATTGTAAAAAAAGACACCTACTCAGTGGTGCTCGACAAGGTCAAGGAAGGCAAAACCTATTGTTCTCTATGCTCTCGTCTGCGTCGGGGTAATATCTATGGTTATGCCGAGCGAAATAATTTCAACAAAATCACGTTAGGCCATCACCGAGACGACCTGATCGAGAGCATGCTGATGTCGATTCTCTATAACGGGATTGTTCGATCCATGCCACCAAAACTGTTAAATGACGATAAAAAACATATCGTGGTCCGTCCTTTGGTCTACTGTCAGGAGGCCGATATAAAAACATACAGTGAAGCACAGCAATTTCCGATTATTCCCTGCAACCTCTGTGGCTCACAGGAAAACCTGACGAGACAACGAGTCAAGCAACTGATCGCCGATCTGGCAGCACAAAACCCTAAAGTACCGAGCAATATTCTTGGCGCCATAGGTAATATCCAGCCCAGCCAGCTAATGGACGATAATTTGTGGGATTTCAGAAATCTGGAAGATGGGCTGACCGCCTTGTCAGAAGAGACCCCTAAATCCAAAACGGGCTGAATATTTATTGGTATCCACTGACTTTTCAGATCCAGGCACTAACAACAAGATTCTCAGTCCCCCATTTGTACGTGTTCCTGTAAATCCTGTACCCGTTCCTTGAGCTGCATGGGTGATGTAATAGCATTAAACACTACCTCAATACCTTCACCACCGGCACTGCTGAATTCTACATCCCCAATCCCGATCAAACGTTGCAAAATACTTTGCTTGACGTTTACATTTCGCAAATCCTGAATGCGAATGGAATGTACCTGTCGGGCAATAATACCGTAGCGGCTTTCAATATTTTCGCCATCAACAGAATAGCGCCAGGCATAATGACGGTACAGTATCGGAAAAACCAATCCGGTAGCGCACAACAAGGCAAACAGATAAAGCCACCACTGCCAGGGCTCGGGATCGTTTGCAACAACAGTCCAGAAGATCCACAACAGACCAATTAAAAGTATGAATTCCAGCCCCAACGATAGCCACTGGGTACGCCAAGCAGGACGACTGCGATAATCCATTTAAGCCCACCCCCGAGTTAGTGTTGAAATAATATCATTGTAACAGTTCTTGTCCAGTCATGGCCTCTCCCACCCTGAAACGTTATACTCTGTGTCTGTGTATATATTTCATCACAACAACCAGCTTCGTTACCCCTGTCAAATGATAACGCTGTTGACCGTCGTCTTTCTGCTATCCACAGGGCCGGTATTTGGCGCAAACAATCAGGGCACTTCTTCAGCCGGGCCCCAGAAACACCGCAACAAGGGTTTGCCGATGAACCCCGGCGAAGGCGCTGGAGATGACGCTGCCGCCGGCTCGGAAAACAAACCCGGAAAAGCCGGAAAAAGCAACACGGTCCAGCCACGGGTCATCAGGAGAACTATTGTAAAAATGCCGAACATGCGTTTTGCAAGAGGTAGTAAACGTCCACGCTACATCAGCAAAAAAACACGTACCCTTGAGGTGTATGGGCCTTAACCATGGTGTTGGGCAAGCACAACAAGGGCATCTGGCGGACCTGTTTTTTTCTCTCCGTAATATTTCTTATGTTACCCGGAAGCATGGTTCATGCCGATGGCTTTTCTTTTGAAATACCCTATAAAATTTACAAGATGCCACCCTATATTAATGGCGCAAAAATCGACTGTATTGTGTTCGATCGTAAAAGAAAGAGGGAGCTGGCACGCGAGTCCACTGATATTATCAGGATTGGTGATACCAAAAACACTATGGAAACCGGCAATGTCTCTATGATATTTAATGTACCGCCCTCCAGGCGCAAATACATGAAAAAACCCATGATCTATGAATGCAGGCTGTCATTGTGTCGCGGTCGCCTGTGCATGTCACCCCGCCCGAACAGCTGGGCCAGCGTTTCCAAAAAAAGTTATTGGAAGGAAACCGGGACACTGGAGCCTCTAAAAAAGAAATAGTGCCTCTAGGGTACTTCTATTAATTGATAATTCCTTCTCCCCCAGGGAGAAGGTTAGGATGAGGGGATATTAAAATCAATAGATTTCCCCTGTTTGATTCCCTCACCCTAGCCCTCTCGACTCTGGTTCCGGACCTCGTTCTACCTCCTCCATCCCTGGGGTCGTCCCGGAGGGGAGGGTATTAATAGAAGCGTTCTCTAGACAAAATTACGCCATTAGGCAGTTAGTGAGGTCAATGCCATCGCTCCGAGCATCAGCACGATCAGCAAGCGAAGTACCATGCTACGTCGCTCATTCCCCATGATCGACCCGGCCGCAATACCGGCAAATGCCATGGATATTTCAACCAGCAAGGTCAGCAGAAATGATGTAGCAGAGGCATAGCGCCAACCAGTACTGTTACCATCAAATTGATACCATTCCCTATAGAGGAAATAATCCGCCAGGGCATAACCATCCACCATAACGAAGAAGGCAATAATGATCAGTAGAATACCGTTGCTTCCCCGAATCAGGCCCTGCGTGTTTAACTGACTCCAATAACGATTAGATAAATGAGAATAAGACATAACCGACACTCCAATGCGTAATAAATATAGCTCTTAATCCACAGACCTGAGCGGTTGCGGGATCTGTTCCTGTAGCAATGCCATTGACAGTTTATTACTAACCCAGATGCCCAGCGGTATAATGATCCAGCCAAACAATACATAGGGCGCCATGGTATAAACCACCAGGTGATTGAATATGACCTTGAGACTAAAGACCACTTGTCCCAACATAACTTGCAATATGACCATCATGGCTGCGGTAGTGATAACCGTCAGAAATGGGACCACCAACCCGACCATAAAGACGTTGATACAATGATCTTTATGACACAATTCACGGCCTAGCTGCTTGCCCCAGAACCAGGCCGACAGGGTCGCAATAAGCATCAATGGCAGACCCTTGAGGACATCCACGTGTGCAAATATCAATACAATTACGGTCACAATAGTAGTACAGAAGGCATAATTGAATGCCGCTCTGTTACATGCATCCCTGTCTTGATAAATCTTTTGTCTCATATAACCCCCTTTCATTAGATTCCCTTGTTTGATGTTCATTGTTATACGCCCTGTCACTTCGCAGCTTCCTTGTTGAGTTTCCGTGAAAACACCTCAGACCAGTTCAAACGTGCCGTCATCTGCATCAGGACAAACAACGTTACGATGGCGCCAATAGTGACCGCCAGGCCCGTGAACCCCTTAAAGAAGAAGGCGTAGGAGAACAGAACGAGGTAAACCAGTTGGGCGCCGGCGGCCTCGACAAAGGCGAAGCGCTTGCCTATCGCAATACGCAGGTAGCTCACCACCAGCAACATGGAAACGATGGATGAAATAACAAATGCCAGATGGATAGAGATATGATCTACCAGATAGGCCAGCAATAAATGAAAGGCAAAGAAGGCTGCGGATACAAAGAAGATATGCATCGGGTGCAAATCGATACGTTTGATCAGGGTAATAACAATCACTACCACTATAAAGAATAATAGCGACACCGGCGCAAAAAAGCTGATTTGTCCGGCCAAAGGGCCTGGTTGTAATTTCTGCGGCAGCTGCATGCCGATGTTGACACCGGAAATCAGGTTATTGTATTGCCAATGCAGTTTCCATCCTTTATCTGTCCTGATTTTATTTGTCGGTGAAATGGAATCGTCCGGAAAATCGATGTCGGAAAAATTGGTATTCAGCACCAGTGAGAAATTCTTGATCTCGGACACGCCCTGGCCAAACTGATAATTCCAGCGATCCAGGCCGTTTGAGATATAAGCGACATCCACTGTCAGTACCTCTCCTGGCTTGGCGTAAATCTTGCCGCTGATCACCCCGTTCCCGGAATTCGACTTGCTGTACCATTCCTTATTGCGTAGAAAGAATTTAAAATTGTCATAAGTCGCGCTGGCGACGGGAAACGGAAAGAATATTTCTACGTATTGCCCTTTACTGCTTGGATTCTTGAATTGATAACTGCTCTTGAAATTGACTTTATAGGTCGAATACCACAACAGGCCCTTTTGCCTGTAATCCAGATCGAGATCGGACTGGATGTCGCTTTTTACCAACGGCACTGTATACGTTAACCAGTACTTCTCCAGCTTCACTACCTTCTTTTTGTCGACATAACTGATTTTCTTTCTTGTCTTCGATATACGGTATGTCGCATTGGGTGAACGCTGCGTCTGCGCGGCGCCCCAGATTCTTTCGACACTGGACTTCAGCCTTGAATCCATATCATAGGTCCGGGAAAATACGGTAGCACCCAGAATGGCCCAGGCTATCGATGCGCAAACAAAAATCAGGATAATGGCCAACAATCGCTTAATCATGGTTCCCACCTTGTTTTGGTATTGTTGATAGTCTGGCTTGTAAACGTGCCGTTTTGATGAAGTAGTTTAGGAAAAAACATGGGGATTTTGTGCAGATTCTGTGCAAGGACTTGTGCAACCAGGTGATGCCTACTAGAGTCTTTGCAGAAACATTTGGCAAAGGTTAATGTAGCCCAATGCAGAAAATACTGATTGTCGATGATGATCCGCACATCCGCGAAGTCTTGCGTTATGCATTGGACAAGGCGGGGTATGTGATTAAAGAGGCAGGGGACGGTCAACAGGCGTTAAAACTCTACCACAGTGAAAACCCGGATCTCATTGTGCTGGACATAAAAATGCCGGAGATGGACGGTACCGAAGTCTGTCGCAAAATCCGGCAACAGGACAGTACACCGATCGTATTCCTGTCATCCAAAGACGAGGAAATCGATCGTATTCTGGGTCTGGAACTGGGAGGTGACGATTATGTCACCAAGCCCTTCAGTCCCCGAGAACTGGTGGCACGCGTACGCGCGGTACTAAGGCGGTCTGGAGAGAGCAAAAATACTGACGCCAATAGCGATGCTGCCCGCATCTATCGACATGGTGAGCTGATACTTAACGAGGATCTGTTTGTTGCCCATTGGCACAGCCAGGAAATCGTATTGACCGTTACCGAGTTTGGCCTGCTTCGTACCCTGCTGACTCACCCGGGCAAGGTTTTTACGCGCGATGAACTAATGAACAGCGCCTATGATTTCAACAATGTGGTCAGTGATCGCACCATTGATAGCCACATTCGTCGTGTCCGCGCCAAGCTCGGTGCGGTTGCCGACGACCCCATAGAGACCGTCCATGGTGTCGGTTACAAGCTCGGCCCTTGCTAGCCGCCAACACATTACGATGGCGACCACGTCTCAGGACTATTCTGGTTCTGGTAAACCTGACTATATTATTGTTACCACTCGGCGGTATCGGGGTTTTGCGTGTCTATGAAAGCGCACTGGTACGACAAACCGAATCGGAACTGGTGGCCCAGGGCGCCTTTGTCTCAGCCAGTTTTAATGCCTCGCTAAAACGCCAACTCGGAACAGAGAAAAAATTACAACGCTTTGTCGATCAATTCAGCCGCCCGGTGGATACAAAATGGCGACATAAGATTGACCCCGGTGATAAATGGCGTCCTCACCCGTCGACACTGGATCTGGCCACAGACCGGGTTCGCAAGACACCACCCAAAGAAATGCAGGCAACAGGAAAACCAAACCGCATCGTCGCCATGGTCGGCAAAGACATCAGCAACATCATGCAGGATGCACAGGTCGTCACTCTCGCCGGTATCCGTGTTGTTGATCTGGACGGCAGAATTATCGCCTCCACCACCGACAATATTGGGATGTCACTGGCCTCCTGGGAAGAGGTCCGGCGCGCCCTGAAAGGAGAACATGTCAGCCTGTTGCGACAGCGCATCAGCGATAAACCTGCGCCACCATTGGTCTCTATCAGTCGTGGCGCCCGCGTCAGAGTCTATGTCGCCACCCCTATATTGCTTCATAACCGTGTCCTTGGCGCCGTGGTGCTGATTCGCACACCAGCCAATATTGGTCGTGCCCTCCATGCAAAAAGCAAAACCCTAACGATTGCCGGTCTGCTTTTGCTCGGCGTGATCCTGTTGGTATCGGTCTTGACCTCACTGACGATCAGCAGACCGGTCAATGCGGTCATTGAACAGACCCGGCGCGCCATCCGGGGCGAGAAAGGTGCGGTGGTGCCGCTGGATAAACCCGTCACCGAAGAGATCGCGCAACTGTCCAACGCCGTCGCCAGCATGGCACAAATCCTGGAACAACGCGCCGATTATATTCGTGAATTTACGTCACATGTCTCTCACGAATTTAAAACTCCGTTAACGGCCATCCAGGGGGCTGTTGAATTATTGCGCGATCATTACACCACCATGTCTGAAGCAGAGCGAAATCGATTTCTAGAGAATATGACAGACGATGTGGATCGTCTCGATCGCCTGGTACATCGCCTGCTGGAACTGGCGCGGGCCGATACCATGCCGGCCAGCAAGGAAAGCGGTGATGCTAAAGCAGTATTAACAGGGCTGCAGAAACGCTATCGTCAAGGTGGTCACGATATCACCCTCACTATTCAATCTGAAAGAAATCGGGTCGCCGTGGCCGAGGAAATCCTGGAATCCATAATCAGTAACCTGATCGACAATGCCTTGCAACACGCCGAAGGTGCCGATATTTCCATTAGCACCAGCAATACCGATGGGTTGCTGCAAATTATCGTGCAAGACAATGGCCCAGGCATCTCGGCCGCCAACCTGGCGCAAATCTTTGATCCCTTCTTTACCACTGCACGGGAACAAGGCGGTACCGGCCTGGGATTATCGTTGGTTAAATCGTTATTGACGAGTCATCGTGGCAGTATTGTGTGTGAATCTTCTTCGGCAGGGACGAGGTTTACAATAATAATACCATTAGCCGATAGTGCCTGATATCGGCAATAGTGTTTGAAGTAAAGTCACTCCGGTTTTTTATTCACTGGTGATTTTGATTGAGCAAGAAAACCGGGGCAGATATTATTTTGCCCCATTTCTTTCATCTACTGAACTAAATTACGCAAATACTGACATGTTTTATCATTAATAGACTTGATAATTTGTTCTTCTGTTTCGAAAACAACCGTGCCTTTATTTTTATCTACTATATGGCCCTGGTCAATAAGCTCCTTATGGCTTAGCAGCCTGCAACTTTCGTCAATGCTTTGTGATCTTAAATATCTCTCACCAAGCTCTTTGCTTGCAAAGGCAACATAAGGATCAGAATCCGGGCCAGTCTCCGATACCCTGACCCTCATCAAGCCAACCTTGGGCAATCCATTATCTTCGATATAGTCCGTTACTATGTAATAAAGACTCATTTATCTGTTCGGTTGCTGAGATCGGGTGCAGCTCTGGTTGGCTATTTTCCTCTGGATCACAAAATTATCGATTGCACGTTACTGAAGAACAGTGATTGGGTCCGTGAATAATTTTGAATTCGGAATGAGCACCTTATTCCCCTCGGAATCAAGCTCCGTGTATCGCAGGTCAATAGAAACAACGGTGCCCTCGTAACCCGATATCTTTATACAGTCTCCTTTCTCGAATGGTCGATATAGCAATATAAGGATGCCAGAGAGAAGATTGGAAATAGTATCCTTCAGAGCGAAGCCAAGTGCAAATCCCGTCAACCCCAGACCGGCCACCAGCACGGATACATTAACACCCAAGGTTCCGAGCGCAGTAACCAGGCCAAAGATGGTAAGTGTAATACTGTTTGCACGAATAAATAGCGAGGTAAGATTTTCACCGAATTTCAATCGCTCAGCAGCACTAGTGATTATTCTTTTTATTATTTTCGCAAGGATAAAGAAAACAACGAAAATTACTATGACCCAGATTACTCTCGGTATCCAAAGAATCGCTTCGTCAAGCAAATACTGTACTAGATTTTCCACAGTCTACAAACCTCATGTTGTTCTTCTCAAAGAAATAGCCAGACATAATAACTTCCCGATAAAGGGCCGACCTCCGTCCCCAACGTGGATCAACTCAATGCGTCAGAGCCATAATATTAAAGGTTTTACCCAATTCAATAAACAGGATTGGAGGTCGACATGAATCAAACTAACATACTCTTTGTTGGAATGGACGTACACAAGGAATCGATTGAGATTGCTTTGGCGGAGGGATGGTAACCATGGTGAAAGGTACGCCGTTACGACAGGATCGGGGTCTCTGATGCCGTCTAAAAGACACGGCCTAAACCGGCCTCAACGGGCAAAACCCGGCACTTTTGCTGTGATGTAGATGAACCCTACCGATACTTAGGTTCCAAAGGCCATGTTTGCATTGTCATGGCACCCTCGCTTATTCCAAAAAACCGGGAGACAAGGTCACAACCGACAAACACAATACGATGGATGATCCGGGGTACGAACCTTGCTGGACAGCATAAACGCCTGTCAGAACCCCCATTATCATAGTTAATGCGGCACAACAAAAAACCCGGCGACTTGTCCACACTCTGATCAGGCAAGTCGCCGGGTACCCTTCACCCAAGGAGAACCCATGCCGGGTTTGGTCTAATTAGTATTTGATTCCTTTTCTTATGGCCTGTTTGCGTATCGTCCGCGCCACTTCTTCATCAAAGGCATCAATTTTGCCGCCCTTGGCGCGCTTCTTACGCTCTGCCAGAATATAGGCTTCCCGTTTTTTAACCAGCACCGATACCTGTTGC
>CAJVXG010000018.1 GCA_913009215.1 uncultured Gammaproteobacteria bacterium
CAATAAATTCATATACAAACTAAATTGAGGAAGTAATGACAAAAAGGCATAGAATACAATTTCCAAAGGGCGAATTATCCAACATCAATCAAGACGAAGCCTATTTCTACCTTCAAGGATCAGGTGGTAAGAGGAAAATACGGTTCCACGACTACGATGAAATATATCAGGTGCCAGGCCTGTATGAACAAATATTTTATGACCGCCTAAAATGCACATCACCTGGTAAAGTAGCATCAATACTTGAATCCGCCGTAAAGCAATATCAAAACAATTTTACTGAGCTTAGGATATTGGATTTAGGGGCAGGCAATGGAATGATGGGAGAGGAATTAAAAAGGCATGGTGTTTCTCGCTTAATAGGCGTAGATATAATTCCCGAGGCTTATGATGCAGTAATCCGAGACAGGCCGGGAGTATATGACGCATATTATGTTGAGGATTTCACTAAGTTAGGAAAAGACAAAAAGGAAGAAATAGTATCGTGGCAATGTGATTGCATGGTAGCAGTTGCCGCCCTTGGTTTCGGTGACATCCCAACGAAAGCATTTTTGGAAGCGTTTAATATAATCAAAAGCGAAGCGTGGGTAGCCTTTAATATCAAGGACACCTTCTTTGATATAAGCGATGAATCAGGCTTTTCAAAAATGATTAGGGAATTAATATTTTCCAAATATCTTGATATTTATTACATTGAACGCTATCGACATAGATTATCAATTGAGGGAGAGCCGCTGTATTACTTCGCAATAACAGGATGGAAAACGTCAGATGTTCCTGAAGACTTTTTGGAGTCAAAAGACATCATGGCCTAACAAGGCAAATGAAAGAAAATAAGGGGGCAAACCTATTTATTAATAGTTTCATGCACACGCTTCATCCCTGCACTAATTACTTACCGCACCATACCGTATGGTCAAATACCCGGCAACGATAATAATGGCGCCGCCTGTCCAGGCCAGCAGGGTCATGGTTTCATTCGTTAACACTACTTGTGAGATCGCACCGACGACTAATTCAAACAACAGAATCACCGCCGAGCGTTGCACCGGCATTTTGGTGACGCCGTATTGTACCGACACCGTCATCAGCACCACGCCGATGGCGCCGAACAACAAGGCGCTGGTCCAGACGGTTGCAGTGATGTCCGGTACCGGCGTGTCTTGCCACAGGATGACCAGTCCGGCAATAACGATGACGCCGATCCAGGTGCCGAGTGCCTTGGCCTGTAAGGAAATATCCTGGCCCTTGCGGACAACGACGTTGGATATGGCAAAGGCGAAACCGGAACTTACCGCCAGCACATCGACATAATTGATCGGACCACTGAAGCCGGAGTCGGGGTGCCAGATCATCATGGCGGCGCCAATCACCGCCGCGATCAAGGTAGCACTGACAATAGCGCTGATGTGTTCCTTTAAAAAGATGCGCGCCAGCAACACCGCCCACAGGGGCGATAAATAAAACAGCAGCAACACCCGCATGATGTTGCCCTCGAGCATGGCCAGTACAAAGGCGACATTGGTCCAGCCGGCACTCAAGGCCAGCAGGCCCATCAACCACGGCTGTTGTTTAAAGTGAGGCAGGTGCTGGCGTAGCCAGAACAGACCGATACAAAAGGTGGCGGCGTAAAGCACCAGCGCCACCCAGGCGCCTTCCAGGCCATGGTCTTTTAGTAAACGGAATGGCCACCAGGAAATACCCCACAAACTGGCGCCGAATAACAGGTTGATGACCGGGAAATAAGTTCGATTCATTGGCCGCATTGTAGAGCTTCCCGTATAATCCGCAAAAATTCTTCCAATAACAGTATTTATCCCAACTCCATGAACCCCCGACTGGCGCTGCTCCACCCCTACCCGTTCCAGAGGCTTGGCGCACTAATTCAGGACATCCAGCCGGTATCGGGCAAGTATCCGATACGTCTGTCGGTGGGCGAGCCCAGGCACGCACCGCCGCAGGCCGCGCTAGAGGCCCTGGATCGACACATTGATGAGATGGGCATGTACCCGAGCACCAAGGGCGGCCTGGAATTGCGCCAGGCCATCAGCGATTGGCTGTCCTCGCGTTTTGGCGTGGCCACCGATGCCGAGAAGCATATTTTACCGGTCAGCGGCACTCGCGAGGCGCTGTTCTCCTTTTGCCAGGCCTGCGTCGACCAGGGTAGCAAGACCAGGCCCATAGTAATGATGCCGAACCCGTTTTACCAAATATATGAAGGCGCCGCCCTGCTCGCCGGCGCCAAGCCATATTACTTGAACAATACCGGGGACAGCGATTACAAAATCGATTTCGATGCCGTACCGGCAGAGGTTTGGCAGCGCACGCAATTAATTTATGTCTGCTCCCCCGGCAACCCGGCCGGTGCGGTGATGCAACAGCACGATTACGAGCAGTTGCTGGCGCTGGCCGACGAACACGACTTTATAGTCGCCGCCGATGAGTGTTATTCGGAAATCTACTTCGATGACGACCATCCGCCGGTCGGTTTGCTGCAAGTGGCGCAACAAATGGGACGTGAGGATTATGCCCGCTGTGTCGTGTTCCATAGTTTGTCGAAGCGCTCCAACCTGCCGGGACTGCGCTCCGGTTTTGTCGCCGGTAATACCGACATCATGGCGCAGTACCTTAAATACCGCACCTATCACGGCGCCACGCTGCCGCCGCCGGCACAATGGGCCAGCGTGCAAGCCTGGTCCGATGAGACCCACGTCGTCGAAAACCGTAAGGCCTATCAGGAAAAATTTGCCGCCGTGCTCGATATTCTGCAAC
The DNA here is from genome assembly GCA_913009215.1 of uncultured Gammaproteobacteria bacterium. Taxonomy (GTDB): domain Bacteria; phylum Pseudomonadota; class Gammaproteobacteria; order Acidiferrobacterales; family CAJVXG01; genus CAJVXG01. The sequence goes on from CAJVXG010000018.1 coordinate 2,773, forward strand.
CGGTGTTACCCGTACGCCAGCCCGAGGCCGGTTTCTATCTATGGTTCCAGGTGCCGATGAGCGATGAGGACTTTACAATGCGGCTTTATGAGCAGGAAAATGTGCTGGTGCTGCCCGGCAGCTATTTGTCCCGGGAGTCCGGCGGCATCAATCCCGGTCATGACTATATCCGGCTGGCATTGGTTGATACAGTAGAGCAATGCACCGAGGCGGCGCAGCGCCTGCGAAATTTTATTGAAACATTATAAGCAGATTTAGCTGGAGATATTTATGAGCAGTATCGAAACCATTATTACCAACGCCTTTGAGCGACGCGCCGATATTACGCCGCGCACCGTCGAAACCCAGGTCAAGGACGCCGTACTGGAGGCCATTAGCCTGCTGGACGACGGCAAGGCCCGCGTTGCCGAAAAGAAGGATGGCAAGTGGCAGGTGAATGAGTGGCTGAAAAAGGCGGTACTGCTGTACTTTCGCATTGAAGACAACAATTTCATCAAAGGCGGTTACACCAACTACTTCGACAAGGTACCGTCCAAGTTTGCCGATTACAATTCGCGCAGCTTCCGCGAAGGCGGTTTCCGCGTAGTGCCACCGGCCTCGGTGCGCCGCGGTTCCTACATCGCCCCGAGCGTGGTGTTAATGCCCAGTTACGTCAATATCGGTGGTTATGTTGACGAAGGCACCATGGTCGATACCTGGGCCACGGTCGGCTCCTGCGCCCAGATTGGCAAGAACGTGCATTTGTCCGGTGGTGTCGGTATTGGTGGTGTGCTGGAACCGATCCAGGCGGCGCCGACCATCATTGAGGACAATTGCTTTATCGGCGCCCGCTCCGAGGTGGTCGAGGGCGTCATTGTCGAGGAAGGCGCGGTGATCTCCATGGGCGTCTACATCAGCCAAAGCACCAAGATCTACAACCGTGCCACCGACGAGATCAGCTATGGCCGTATCCCGGCCGGCTCGGTGGTGGTCTCCGGCAACCTGCCGTCCAAAGATGGTAAATACAGCCTGTACTGCGCCGTCATCGTCAAACAGGTCGACGCCAGGACCCGCAGCAAGGTCGGTATTAACGAATTATTGCGGGATATATAAGAACTTTTGACACAAAGTTTTTGAAAATCAGTAATATTGAGCGCCATGCTCAACAACATAAAGGAAAACCCGAAAAAACAATAAATATGTTTTTCCTTTGCGTCTTTGCGCCTTTGCGTCAAAACTTATTATGAGTGACCCAACATTAGAATTGGCCATGGAACTGATTCGCCGGCCGTCGGTGACCCCCGAGGATCACGGCTGCCAGGACGTCATGATCGAGCGCCTGCTGGCGCTCGGCTTTGAAGTCACCCGCCTGCGCTTTGGTGATGTCGATAACTTCTGGGCGCAATTGGGCGACGCGGCGCCACTACTGACCTTTGCCGGTCACACCGATGTCGTCCCCACCGGTCCGAAAGAGTCCTGGGATACGGACCCCTTTGTACCGGAGATACGCGGCGGCATGCTCTACGGTCGCGGCGCCGCCGATATGAAATCCTCACTGGCGGCATTTATTACTGCGATTGAAGGTTTCCTAAAAGATAATCCAGAACCCAAAGGGGCTATCGCCCTGCTCATTACCTCCGACGAGGAAGGCCCGTCGGTAGACGGCACCGTCAAGGTGGTCGAGTGGCTGCAACAACAGGGTAAAAAAATCGATTACTGTGTCGTCGGCGAACCCACAGCATCAAGCAAACTCGGTGACACCATCAAAAACGGTCGCCGCGGTTCCCTCAATGGCGTACTCACCGTGCATGGTGTCCAGGGTCATGTCGCCTACCCGCATTTGGCAAAGAACCCGATCCATCTGGCCATGCCGGCGCTGGTGGAATTGGCAGCCATCGAATGGGACCAGGGCAACGAGTATTTCCCGGCAACCACATTTCAGATTTCCAATGTATATGCCGGTACCGGGGCCAATAATGTCATCCCCGGGATGCTGGAGGCCGAATTCAATTTCCGTTTCTCCACCGCGGTGACCGAAAAACAACTACGGCTACGCACCGAAGCACTGCTGCAGCAACACCGGCTGAGCTTTGACATCGACTGGACGCTCAGTGGCCGGCCCTTTGTCACGGCCGAGGCCGAGCTGGTGCAGGCGGCCCAACAGGCGATTAAAGAAGTCACCGGCCTGGATACCGGGCTTTCGACCTCGGGTGGCACCTCCGATGGGCGCTTTATTGCCCCTACGGGCGCCCAGGTGGTGGAAATTGGCCCCTTGAATGCCACCATCCATAAGGCCAATGAATGCGTCGCGGTGGACGATTTGGAGCTGCTATCCGCCATTTATGGCCATATTATGCGCAACTTATTGCTTAATTAAATTACTTTTCTTATATAGATTAAACAATTAGCCTTTTTTTCTTATATACTTTCTATGTAAGAGACAGGTCCTTATGCGACCACAATAAAATAACAACGTAGGGTAAGCAAACCTATACTATTCTTTTTTATTATTTTCTGGTGATTTATCAATGACCTCAGGGGGCATCGCAAAAAAGGATATTTTCCTGGCAATCTTGCTGGGCCTGTTTTTTATTGGCGGCTTATTCACCAACCTGCCCTTCTTTAATACCCTGGAGCACATGGTCTACGATGCCGGTGTCAATGCCACTGGCCGCAAACTGGGCGATGCCAAAAAGATCGTCATTATCGCTATCGACGATGCCAGCATCGAAAAGGTCGGCCGCTGGCCCTGGTCTCGCGCCACTATGGCCGACATGCTGGACAAATTGTCGCGGGCGCGGGCCAAGGCGGTGGCGCTGCAAATCCTGTTCGACAAACCGCAAATCGACCCCGGCCTGCCGCATATACGCAAGATCAAGGAATTCATCAACAAAACCTCCTTTCCGCGCGCCGCCAGGTCGGCCGTCAATACCATTAACCGATACCTGGAGCAGGCCGAGTTCAGTCTTGATGTCGATAAACGTCTTGGCGCCTCCGTGGCCAAGCTCCGGGTCTACATGCCGATGTTGTTTAACCGTAACAGCAAGGCGCTGGGTAAGCGCGACAAACCGTTACCGGAATTCATTCGCAAAAACCGCTTAAAAAAAATCGTGGTAAAACCGGGCGTCAAAGCCAGGCTGTTTACTACCGACAAGGTATTTTTCCCGATTGAAGCCTTTGGTAAAGAGGCCGCCGGTATCGGCAGCAATACCCTGTCACTGCAAGCGGATGGTGGCGCCCGCAGCGCCCTGTTGCTGGTGGAGAATTACGGTGAATATTATCCGTCATTACCGTTATTATTGGCGGCACGCAGCTTCAACCTGTCGGCCAGGGACATCCAGGTCAGTCTTGGTGAAGGCGTTAGCATCAGCCGACTGAAGATCAAGACCAACTCATCAATGCAAATGTTATCGGCATTCTACAAAAACGCGGAGACGGGGGGTTCGGCCTTCAAGATTTATCCGTTCTACCAGGTATTGAACGGCAAGGTGCCGCTGTCCAGCTTCCGCAACAAGATTGTGATCATCGGCCCAACCGCGTTTGGCCTCGGTTCGACCCATTCAACGCCGGTGGACAAGGTCATGAGTCCGCCGGAACTGACGGCCAATGTAGTCGCCAGTATCCTGAATCAGGATTTTTATATCCGTCCGGCCTGGGCCCCCTATGCCGAAATACTGATTTTACTGCTGGTCTGGTTCTACCTGATGCTGGCCCTGCCCCGCTTCCGTGCCAAACCGGCGGCGCTGATTTCCCTGCTGTTACTGGCAGGTCTTGTCGGTATCGAAATTTATATGCTCATCGGCGGCAAGATCTGGATCAAGACCGCGGTCCCGGTACTGTTCCTGCTCACCGGGCATTTGCTGATTACGACGCGTCGATTCTTTGCCACCGAACGCTTAAAGACCAGTGCCGAAAGTGAATCGGCACAGACCAACCGCATGTTGGGCCTGGCCTTCCAGGGACAGGGGCAACTGGATATGGCCATGGATAAATTTCGCAAGTTACCCGTCGATGCCTCGGTGCTGGACCTGATCTATAACCTGGCGCTCGATTTTGAACGCAAACGCCAGTTCAGCAAGGCTGTCTCGGGCTACGATTACATCCTGCAGCACGATAAAAATTTCCGTGATGTACAGGAACGCAAGAAACGCGGCAAACACCATGAGAACACCATAATAATGGGGCCGGGTTACGCCCCCGGTGGCACCCTGCTGTTATCCGATACCATGGACCAGAAACCGACGCTGGGCCGCTATGAGGTAGAAAAAGAAATTGGCAAGGGCGCCATGGGCGCTGTCTACCTGGGCCGTGACCCGAAGATCAATCGTGTGGTGGCGATCAAAACCATGGCCTTGGCGCATGAATTTGAACAAAAAGACCTGGAAAAAGTAAAACAACGTTTCTTCCGCGAGGCCGAAACCGCCGGTAGCCTCAGTCACCCCAATATCGTTACGATCTATGACGCCGGCGAGGACCACGAACTGGCCTACATCGCCATGGAATTCCTTCAGGGCAAGGACCTAACGAATTATATTTCCTCAGAGAAAATCCTGCCGATCAAGTGGGTGCTGGAACTGGGCGCACAGGTCGCCGATGCCCTGGACTATGCGCACAAACAGGAGGTGGTGCATCGCGACATCAAGCCGGCCAATATCATGTACAACGGGGAAGACAAGTCTATCAAGGTCACCGACTTCGGTATTGCCCGTATCACCGCGTCGAACCGCACCAAGACCGGTGTTGTCCTGGGTACGCCCTCCTATATGTCACCGGAACAGGTGGCCGGCAAACGCGTCGACGGGCGCTCGGATTTGTTTTCCCTGGGGGTTACCCTGTACGAATTATTCAGTGGCCATTTGCCCTTTAACGGGGAGACCATGGCCGCCCTGATGTACCAGATCGCCAACAGCAAACACCCGGACATCAACAAGGTGCGAGCCAACTGTCCGGCCTGCGTGCGTAAAATGATTGACAAGGCGCTGCAAAAAGACGCAAAGAAACGCTTCCAGACCGGCGCAGAATTCAAAAAAGCGATCTACAATTGTATACAATCGCTGCCAAAAGAAATGAATGGCAGGAAATAATGCAATGAAAGTAGCAATGGCAGCCATTACCGATATTGGCATGGTCCGTGAAAAAAACGAGGACCAGGTCGCTATTGCGCCGGAGCTGGGGCTGGCCGTCCTTGCTGACGGCATGGGCGGGCATCAGGCCGGTGAAGTCGCCAGTGATATGGCCATTGATATGATTACCCGGCACTTCGCCGAATCGTTTGAGCATTGCGACAAAAAAAACGGGGTGCTGAAAAACGAAACCAGCGTGATCTGTGAGGCCATTCAGATGGCCAATGCGGCCATTTTTGAAATGGCGCACCAACGCCCCGAATGCAATGGCATGGGCTCCACCATTGTCGTCACGCTGTTTTATAACAACCGTATGTACGTGGGCCATGTCGGCGATTCGCGCCTGTACCGTTTTCGTAAAAACAGGCTGGAGCAGATGACCGATGACCACTCGGTGGTACAGGAGCTGCTCTCCCGGGGATTGATTTCCCCCGACGAAGCGCGCAACTCAGCCCATAAGAATCTGGTAACCCGGGCCTTGGGTATTGAAAGCGATGTAGAACCGGACATCGATTCGCAGGCTGTTGAAGAAAACGATATTTACCTGCTGTGTTCCGATGGTCTTAATGACGTATTGCCGGACGATGCCATTGAAATGGTTATGCTTGATCACAGTAGGGATATTATTGAGGCATCCAAGGTCCTGGTCCGTGAAGCCAATGATCGCGGCGGACCGGATAATATATCAGTCGTGCTGGTAAAGCTTGGCAAGAAATTAAGTGAAAACGAAGTGTATCCCTTGCGTGAACTAAAGGGCTAGTAATATTGCAAGGTTTTAGGGATACTTTTATTGTTGCAGTATTTGCTATCAGGAGCAAAAAGAATGGCAAAACTAATATTAAAATTTAATAACGAGGTCATTGACCATATCGATGTTGTCCAGGGCGACATGAAAATGGGTCGCAAACCCACTTCAGATGTTGTGCTGGATAACCTGGCAGTGAGCGGCACCCACGCCAACATCTTTACCATTGGCGAGGACTCCTTTGTCCAGGACATGGGGAGCACCAACGGCACATTTGTAAATAATAAAAAGATCACGAAGCATCACCTGAGAAACGGCGACGTCATTTCAATTGGTAAACACTCTCTGATTTTCGTCAGCGAAGTAACGCAACAGGAAAGCACGGAAGACTTCGCCAAGACCGTGGTAATTAACCCGAGTGCCTTTGATACACCAAAACCTGCTGCCGCAAAACCGCGCCATGTCGATACCATGGAAACGGAAGTATCCAAAACGAGCAAGGAAGACAGGATCGGGGCCTTGTTCGTGCTGTCGGGCGCCAATAGCGGCAAGCGCATTGAGCTGACCAAGAGCATGACCAGTCTTGGCCGTGCCGGTAAACGCGCCGGTGTCATTCGTCGCACCGATAACGGTTATATGCTGTTACACGCCGAAAATGAGGCAGAGTCACCGAGATTGAATGGCAAGCCACTATCGGCCAACGGCACTGAGTTGGAAAACGGCGATATTATCGAGGTCAGTGGGTCACGGCTGCAGTTCTACCTGAAGTAGCAGGTCTACTGAAACAACTGAAACAGTTCACCCAGACGCTTGATGGCGATCACATCCATACCCTTGATTGCCTGTTTCGGTTTGTTGGCCGCTGCCACCATGGCTCGTTTAAAGCCCAGCTTGGCCGCTTCCTGAAGCCTTTCCTGACCACGCTGCACCGGTCGAATCTCTCCCCCCAGGCCAATCTCGCCAAAGACCACCAGGTCCTTGCCCAGGGGCTGATCACGTAAGCTCGATACCATGGCGACTACTACGGCAAGATCAGAACCGGTTTCACTAATGCGTACCCCTCCAACCACATTAATAAAGACGTCGTAATCCGACAACGAGACATCGGCATGGCGGTGTAACACTGCCAGCAACATCGCCAGACGGTTTTGATCCAGACCGACACAAACACGACGCGGGTTGTTATGTGGACTACTGTCGACCAGGGCTTGCACCTCGACCAACAATGGCCGTGTCCCTTCCTGTGTGGCAAGCACCACATCACCGGAAACACGATCGCCCTGTCGACTTAAAAATAGCGCCGACGGGTTGTTGACCTCGCGCAAACCGGTCTCGGACATGACAAAAACACCAATCTCGTTAACCGCACCGAAGCGATTCTTGATGGCGCGTACAATACGGAAGCTGTTGCTGGCTTCGCCCTCAAAATACAATACGGTGTCTACCATGTGTTCCAGTACCCGAGGACCGGCCAGCGCGCCTTCTTTAGTGACATGGCCGACCAGGTACAAGGCCGTGCCGCTCTGCTTGGCGAATCGCACCAGTTGTGCCGCACATTCCCGGACTTGAGATACGCTACCCGGCGCCGATTGCAGTAATTCGGTATACAAGGTTTGTATAGAATCGATAACGATAATACCGGGCTTGTGTTGCTGCACGCCTTGCAGAATACGTTCCAGCCCGTTTTCGGTCATTATTTGCAATGACTTGCTATCCAAATCGAGACGGTGGGCGCGCATGGCGACCTGTTCCGCCGATTCCTCGCCAGTGACATACAGCGTTTGCGTTTGCGCACTCATGGTGGTCAACGCCTGTAGCAACAAGGTCGACTTGCCAATCCCGGGATCCCCGCCCAACAACACCACTGAGCCAGGCACCATGCCGCCGCCCAGAACTCGATCCAGTTCCTCCAGCCCGGTGGAGTAACGCGTCAGGTCTTCCGGCTTGATATTATCCAGGGTCTGGATTTCTGTGCGCGATGCAAAACCATCAATGGAGATAACGCCACGTCGCGGTGACGATGGCGCCTGTACGTTCTCTGTCAGACTGTTCCAGGCATTACAGGACGGGCACTGCCCCACCCACTTCGGTGAACTGGCGCCACAGTCATTACAGACATAAACGGATTTGGTTTTCGCCATATTGTTTTATTCTTGCTCAATCCTGGGTACGCGATCGGTCACCCGGCATAATAATTCATAGGCAATGGTATTGGTACGATTGGCGATCTCCTCCACCGGTAGGCGCTTGCCCCAAAGCACTACCGGATCACCGGGCTTGGCGTCCGGCACCTTGCGCAGGCTTACCGTAATCATGTCCATGGAAACACGACCAATCAGTGATACCGGTTTACCCTTGACCAGTACCGGCGTGCCCTTGGGCGCATTGCGCGGATAGCCATCGCCGTAACCGACAGCAACGACGCCGACCGGCATGTCGCGCGAGCAAACGTAATCACCGCCATAGCCAATCGGGTCACCCTGCTTGCGTTGATGCACCGCAATCAATTTGCTGCGAAAGGTCATGACCGGCTTCAAGTCCAGTTGTTTGCCGGCACTGCCGGCATTGGGTGAGGCGCCATAGAGCATAATGCCCGGGCGCACCCAGTCGAGATGGGTCTCCGGCCAGTTAAAGATAGCGGCGGAATTGGCCATGCTTTGTTCCAGACCAAAGCTCGCATTCAGTTCCTGCGCTACCCGGCATTGCTCCATGGTCGTAGAGTCAAATGTGTTATCGGCATTGGGGAAATGCGCCATCAAGCGGATGCGGCCAATGCATTTGCAGTCTTCCAGGCGCAACATGGCTTTCATAAACCGGTCCGGGGTAAAACCGATACGATGCATGCCAGTGTCGACCTTGATCCAGACGTTCAACGGAGTGGCGGCAACGTAGCGTTCCAGCAGACCGATTTGATATTCGTCATGGATCACCGGCGCCAGACCATATTGTTCCAGCAGCGGTATCTCGCTGGCCTCGAAAAAACCTTCGAGCAAACAGATCGGCGCCGTAATACCGGCCTCGCGAACGGCAATGGCCTCCTCGACGCTGGCGACACCAAAGGCGACGCCGTCGTTCAGGGTTTTGGCGGTCCACTGGATGCCGTGACCGTAGCCATTGGCCTTGATGATGGCCATGACACGGGATTTACTGGCGTGCTTTTTTGCCGTAAGCAAATTGTGGCGCAGGGCCTGGGCATCCAGTGTGGCCTGCACTGGTCTGGTCATAAACTAATATTCTTCTTCGCGTGATGTATAGTTCTCAAACTTGGTGTATTGACCCAGGAAGGTCAATCGCACCTTACCTATCGGACCGTTACGTTGCTTGCCAATAATGATTTCGGCCACGCCTTTGTCCAGACTGTCTTCATTATAGGCTTCATCGCGATAGATGAAAAAGATCACGTCGGCATCCTGCTCAATGGCGCCAGACTCACGCAAATCGGACATAATAGGTCGTTTGTCGTTACGCTGCTCCAGACTACGATTTAATTGCGACAACGCGATAACGGGGATATTCAGCTCCTTGGCCATGGCCTTCAACGCACGAGTAATATTGGAAATCTCGGTGGCGCGATTCTCGTTACCCTCCGGACCCTGCATCAATTGCAGGTAATCGATAATGATCATGTCGAGGCCATGCTCGCGTTGCAGCCGGCGGGCACGGGAGCGCAACTCCATCACCGTAATCGCCGGCGTATCATCAACAAAAATCGGCGCCTCGGCCAGCAAAGTCATGGCCGAGGTCAGACGTGGCCAGTCTTCGTCGTCCAGTTTACCGCTGCGTATCTTGCCGGAATTGATGCGACCCAGCGAGGCCAGCATGCGCATGGCGATTTGCTCGCTCGGCATTTCCAGGCTGAACAAGCCGACCTTCATTTTCTGACCAATGGCGGCGTTCTCGGCAATATTCATGGCCAAAGACGTTTTACCCATGGAGGGCCGACCGGCGACAATAATCAAATCGGCCTTTTGCAACCCCAGGGTCATATTGTCGAGATCGGTATAACCGGTCTGGATACCGGTAAACGGGTTATCGGAACGGTACAGTTCGTCAATACGGTCTACGGTTTTGGTCAGCAGGCTGCTGAGCGCCTCGAAACCGCCGCGGCGACGTGCGCCCTGCTCGCTGATGTTGAGGATTTCCTGTTCCGCCTTGTCCAGCAATGCGGCAGCATCGCGACCTTGCGGCTGATAGGCCAGATCGGTAATACCGCCGGCAATCTCGATCAGCTTGCGGCGCACCGCATCCTCGTGAACAATCTCGGCATAGGCCAGGATATTGGCGGCACTGGGCGTATTATCGGCCAGGCTGGCAAGATAGCTCAGGCCGCCAGCCTGCTCCAGGCGGTCATTTTTCTCCAGCCACTCGGACACCGTGACGACATCGGCGGGGTTATTCTCGTCACAGAGGGCCTGCAACGCAGCATAGATCAGTCGGTGTTCCTTACGATAGAAATCGCTGGCGGCAAGCTTGTCGGCAAGCTGGTCCCAACGCAGATTATCGAGCATTAATCCACCGAGAACGGCCTGTTCGGCCTCAATGGATTGCGGTGGTAATTTTATTTTTTGGGCGACGTTATCGATACCACCAATCGAGTATGCACTTTCCGCCATTAGTCCCTCAGTTTTATAATAATTTTGGTAATTGTATACGGGTTGGTGCCATTATAGACAGCTCATCGAATTAGAAAAAGCAAAATCTCATACCGCTGTACTCACAGCTTACAAACATTTCATCCACAAGCTTATGCACAGTCTTTTATGTCAAAAAAACAAAAAACGGCCCGGGAAAACCCGGGCCGTCGTGTTACAGCACGTTAATATCTATTCTTCGCCGATGACATTGACCGTGATCTTGAAGCTGACCTCCGAATGCAGCGACACCCCTATTTCGTGCTCGCCAATATCCTTCAATGCACCTTGTGGCATCTCGATCTCAGACTTGCTCAGATCACAACCCTGCTGTTTCATGGCCTCGACAATGTCATTAGTGCCGACAGAACCATAGAGCTTGCCCTCCGCCGCAACCTTGCGCGTAATCTCCAGTGTAATACCCTGGATTAGTGCGGCACGGCCCTGGGCGGCAGCCAAAGTTTCGGTCTGATGTTTCTCCAGCTCGCCCCGACGGGCTTCAAATTTCGCCTTATTGGCCTCGGTAGCCGGTATCGCCTTGCTGTACGGAAACAGGTAATTGCGGGCATAACCTGACTTGACGTTGACCTGGGACCCCAGTTCGCCAAGGTTGCGGATTTTTTCCAGTAAAATGACTTCCATCGCGACCCCCTTACTTATGACTGTCGCAATACGGCAACAGCGCCAGGAAACGGGCGTATTTGACGGCACGCGTCAACTGTCGTTGATATCTGGCCTTGGTGCCGGTATTGCGGCTCGGAATAATTTTTCCGGTTTCGGTGACATAGGCCTTGAGTAAGGCCAGATCCTTGTAGTCGATCTCTTCAATGCCCTCGGCAGTGAAGCGACAGAATTTCTTGCGTCTTATAAATCGGGCCATGTCTTATTTCTCCACCGTGGTTTCTTCGGCATCGGCCGGTTTGTCATCGGAAGCAGCGGTCTCTTCAACATCCGCTGGCTTATCTTCGGAAACGACGGTTTCTTCCGTATCGGCTGGCTTATCTTCGGAAGCGACGGTTTCTTCCGTATCGGCTGGCTTATCTTCGGAAGCGACGGTTTCTTCCGTATCGGCTGGTGGGTCTTCGGTTGCGACTGCTGCTGCTTCACTGGCAGTGGCCGCTGCCGCTGTTTGCGCCTCAGTCTCGGCCTTGCGTTTGGCGGCGACCTCGGCCTCGCGGTTGGCTTCTTCCTCCACCTCTTTCAGCATTGGTGAGGTGTCGGTAACGGCCTTGTCGCGTTTGATGACCAGCGAACGAATCACGGCATCGTTGAATTTGAAGGCCGATTCCAGTTCGCGCAATGCTTCCAGCGAACATTCGACGTTCAGCATGACATAGTGTGCCTTGTGGATCTTGTTGATGGGATAAGCCAGCAGGCGGCGGCCCCAGTCTTCCTCGCGATGGACTATGCCGTCGGCCTTTTCGACCATGCTGCGATAGCGTTCCACCATCGCCGGCACTTGTTCGCTCTGGTCCGGGTGGACCAGTAATACCATTTCATAATGTCGCATTGTGTTACCCCTTTCGGTTTAAGCCCCCCG
>CAJVXG010000019.1 GCA_913009215.1 uncultured Gammaproteobacteria bacterium
TTTCACCGGAAATCGTCAACACGCCATTTTCGATGGTGACATCGATATCTTCTTTCTTGACGCCGGGAAGTTCGGCATGGATCACATATTCGTTATCCCGTTCCTTGACGTCCATCGCCGGAATCAAGTCTTCACGGACATTTTCCTCATACCAGTCGCTGGGTTGGAGAAAATTCTCAAACAAACCGCCAAAACGGTCGGCTGGGAACGCCAACCTGTTTTGACCAGGGGATCGAGCTACCAATCTGTTCATATCACACCTCCTTGGGTTAAGAAGCCTGAAACATTTAATAAATTCAGCTTATATCAAAACAACGGAAATCGCCTTGATGCGCATCAAACATCGCTGTACTAACTATGTAACGACATCCGCTGATTCCAATATGGGGATAGTGCCAATGAATTCAAGTCCGGGCCGGATATTTTTTATAGAGTAGTGGGGAGTCAAAAAACCAGCAATTTTCTACAGGATATAGCGGGCCAGATCCTCGTCGCCCACGAGCTCGGAGAGATACTCGTCAACATAGGCCGCATCAACCACGACGGTGTCGCCTGCCCGGTCGGCGGCCTCAAAGGACACGGTCTCCAGCAAGCGTTCCATCACGGTGTGCAGTCGACGGGCGCCGATATTCTCGGTTTTTTCATTGACCTGCCATGCCACCTCGGCGACACGGCGAATACCGCTATCCTTAAACCTCAGGGTCAGGCCCTCGGTAGCCAGCAAGGCGATATACTGCTCTGACAGGGAGGCATCGGGTTCTGTCAGGATACGAACAAAATCATCGACGCCCAGGGAACGTAATTCAACACGAATCGGCAAACGCCCCTGTAACTCCGGGATCAGGTCGGAAGGCCTGGAGAGATGAAAGGCCCCGGAGGCAATAAAAAGAATATGGTCGGTTTTGACCATCCCATATTTGGTCGTCACCGTACATCCTTCCACCAGTGGCAACAGATCGCGCTGCACCCCTTCACGTGACACATCGTGGCCCTGGGCATCCGAACGGCCGACAATCTTGTCCAGCTCATCCAGAAATACGATACCGTGCTGCTCGGCACGTTCCAGCGCCAGGTCCTTGGCTTCATCCTCATTAATCAAGCTGGAGGCCTCCTCTTCGACAAGCAACTTTAACGCCTCTTTAATTTTTACCTTTCGGGTCTTGGTCTTGGGTGACCCCATATTCTGGAACATGCCTTGCAACTGGGAGGTCATTTCTTCCATACCCGGTGGCGCAATAATCTCCACCCCCATGGATTGGACACTGAGTTCGACCTCAATCTCTTTCTCATCAAGACTGCCTTCACGTAACTGTTTACGGAATCGCTGCCGGGCAGCGCCATCATTGGTGCTGGTCTGTTCCTCGGCGCCAACAGCAAAACCCATCTCTCTTGCCGGAGGCAGCAATATATCCAGGACCTTTTCCTCGGCCAGGTCCTCGGCACGCACCTTGACCTTCTCCAGTTCCTGGGTGCGCGTCATCTTCACGGCCACATCGACCAGGTCACGAACGATAGAGTCCACCTCACGGCCGACGTATCCTACTTCAGTAAACTTGGTGGCTTCCACCTTGATAAAGGGGGCATTGGCCAACTTCGCCAGTCGTCGCGATATTTCGGTTTTACCGACACCGGTGGGGCCAATCATCAAGATGTTCTTTGGTGTTATTTCACTACGCAGTTCTTCATCATTGACCTGGGCGCGGCGCCAGCGATTACGCAGCGCAATGGATACGGCACGTTTGGCGGCGCTCTGGCCAATAATATGTTTGTCCAGTTCCTCGACAATTTCCCGCGGTGTCATTTGCGTCATGCGAATCAGATCTCCAGTTCTTCAATTGTCAAATTACTGTTGGTATAAACACAAATATCCCCGGCAACTTGCAGACTCTTCTCTACAATAGTGCGCGCATCCAGCTCGGTATTTTCCATCAGGGCCCTGGCGGCAGACTGAGCCATCGGGCCACCGGAGCCAATGGCGATATAACCGGATTCCGGCTCAATAACATCACCGGTACCGGAGATCAGCAATGTTGCCGTCTCGTCGGCCACCAGTAACATGGCCTCCAGGCGCCTTAACATGCGATCGGTACGCCAGTCTTTGGCCAGCTCGACCGCAGAACGCGTCAAATGTCCCTGGTACTTTTCCAGTTTTCCCTCAAAGCGTTCAAACAGGGTAAAGGCATCGGCCGTGCCACCGGCAAAACCGGATATAACATTGTCTTTATATAAGCGGCGCACCTTACGGGCATTGCCCTTCATAACGGTCTCGCCCAACGTCACCTGGCCATCGCCACCAATAACGACTTTGTCTCCCCGCCGTACTGCGAGGATCGTTGTTCCGTGTAATATTTCCAATTTCGACCTGTGATTTACTATTGTGGATAATTGATACGGTAATTACCGCCTACCCGGTGATTATATACCAGTGGGACAAACTAAATACAATCCGGGTCAAACATCCCGACAAACCGTTGCTGGTATGTATCTAAATCAGCCAAGCAGTATCTTCTTCTCTCCCTCGCTGCGGCCGATGACCACCGCACCGCAGGAATCGCTAAACACATTGACACTGGTGCGGCACATATCCAGGAACCGGTCCACGGCCAGAATCAGGACAATACCCTCATCGGGAATATCGAATTTTTTCATAATCACAACAATGGCGACCAGACTGGCCTGCGGCACCGCCGCAACACCAATAGAGGTCAACAAGGCAATAAAAACAATAATGAATTGTGCCGCAAAACTTAACGGCACCCCGTAGGCCTGGGCAATAAAAATAACGGCAACGCATTCAAACAGGGCAGTACCATCCATATTAATAGTCGTGCCCAGCGGTACCGTAAAACTGGTGATCTTGTTGGATACCCCTGCATTCTTCTCTACACACTCCAGCGTCACCGGTAATGTAGCCGCGGAAGATGCTGTGGAGAAGGCGGTCAGCAATGCCGGCGCCATTGCCTGGTAGTGCCTCCAGGGGTTGACCCTGGCGATAAAACGAAGCACCAGAGGCAACACCACCAGGAAGTGGATCAACAAGGCGGCCAGCACGGTAAGTATAAACCAGATCAGTAATTTGAATACCTCGGGACCGGAGGTAGTGACAATACCGGCAACGAGGGCAAACACACCTATGGGGGTAAACTTCATCACCAGACTGGTAATACGCATCATGATTTCGAAGATAGCCTGCCATAAATTTTTCATGGTGCTGGCATATTTGGCAGTAATTCTGGTCATGAAGAAACCAAACAGCAGGCAAAAGAAAATCAGCCCTATGAGTTGTCCATTATCAGCTGCCGCGGCAAAAATATTGGCCGGGATCATGTCCTTAAATAAATTAAGGATGTCGGCCGGTTGACGAACTTGAGCATTTTGCAGGATCTGACTGGCATCGCCCGGCAAATGAATCACATCCTTGGCCAGTTGACCATTAATGACCCCGGGGTTGATCAGATTGACCATCAGCAGGCCAACGAAAATAGCCACCAGGCTGGTAGCCATATAATACAACATGGTTTTGCCGCCGAGTCGTCCGATGGAAGCCTTTTTACCAATATTGGCAACGCCCGTAATAATAGATGCCGTAATCAGCGGCACTATCAGCATCTTCAGGGCATTAATGAACAGGGAGCCTGTAAACTTGTAACCCGCAAGCAGCTGAGGCTGATAGTCCCCGGCAAATTCCCGTGTCAGGGTGCCCACCAGGACGGCCAGCGCCAGAGCAATCAGTACTTGCCAGTGAAGTTTGAGTTGTAACAGTTTGCGCATCGCCTACTTGGTGCTTTTATTTTTTTGGACCAGAGTGTCGGCATTCTAGGGGGTTGTCAAACTTTTAGCCAGTAACAGCCTCTGTATTCCTGCTTTTATAGTAGAAATACAGCCGGTATCCCAGCAATGCGGTCAAAGCTATTGCATAATACATTGGTTCAGTAATATCTTTTTTAACCAACCACAGGAAGTGCAGTACTCCGCCGATCGCAATCACATAAATCATTTTATGCAGCCGTTGCCAGCGCCTTGCCCCCAGCCGCTTCACCATGCCATTAGTGGATGTCATTACCAATGGCAGCAATAAAATAAAGCAACTAAAGCCTACCGTGACATAGGGGTGTTCAACAACATCTTCAATAATAAAGGACCAGTCGAAACTCTGGTCCAGGAGATAAATCGTAAAATGCAAACAGGCGTAAAAGAAGGCGAACAAACCCAGCATACGACGGAAACGCAACAACGTATTAAACCCACTTATGCGTCTTAACGGCGTAATACCCAAAGTCAGTAACAAAAATCTCAACGTCCAGTCGCCGGTAAAGTGGGTTACGGCCTTGACCGGTTCCTCACCCAGGCCCTGGAACTGTGCGTACCAGACAAAATACAACAAAGGTATCAAGCACAGTACAAAAACAGCGGGCTTATAAACCCACTTGATCCATTGTGATGTAGTCATGAGAAACCGTATCTTGCTTGCCGCTAAAAAAACTTTTTTAAATCCATCCTGGTATAAAGATGTGCCACTTGCCCGGCATAGCCATTAAACGGCAGCGTCTTGCGTTTGGCGCGCAACAGAGCCTCGTACCAGGAACCGGAGGCGATGCGCCGTTCACGTGCCTGACTCCAGCGCGGATGAGCAACATCGGGGTTAACATTGGCATAGAAACCATACTCCCGTGGAGCGGCCTGGTTCCAGGTGGTCCTCGGCTGCGTAGACGTGAAACGTATCTTGACAATAGATTTGATGCTTTTAAATCCATACTTCCATGGCACCACCAAACGAATAGGTGCGCCATTTTGTGGCGGCATAAATTCACCATAAATACCCACCGCCAGAATAGTCAGGGGATGCATGGCTTCATCCAGTCGCAAGGCTTCAACATAAGGCCAGGGCAGACTGCCACCAAAAATGCCTGGACGTTGTCCTGGCATTTGTTTTGGGTCGTACAGAGTAGTGAACTCGACATATTTGGCGCGGGAGGTGGGCTGTAAACGTTTGATAATATCGCGCAGTGGAATACCCACCCAGGGTATCACCATGGACCAGGCCTCGACACAGCGCAGGCGGTATATACGTTCTTCGAGGCGATGCATTCTAATAAGGTCATCAAAATCATAGCTCACTGCCTTTTTTATCTCCCCCTCTACCCGAACGGTCCAGGGGCGGGTCTTGAGATTCTTCGCATATTTAACGGGATCACCTTTAGCGGTACCGAATTCATAGAAATTATTGTGGCCATAGATAAATTTCTTTTCCGTAAGCGCCTCTTTCAGTGTGTAGATACTCTTATGCACCTTCGGAATCTTGTCACTCGCCTCGACTTCATCGATACCAATCAAGGGAGTCGTCGCCAGCGCCACGGAACCGGCCGCCAGGGTGCGCATAAACGTTCTACGTGAGGCATAGAGGTCCGGATCCGTTATTTCTGATGTCTTGATATCGTCCGGTTTTTTGATAATCACACGTCCTTCCTCGTAACTAATATTATTAAACCTATGACCCTGCTGACGATTCTAAGTTCAGTTATAGCCTGACTTTAAGTTATAAAACGCATCAACACACCAGCCAGATCAAACAATCACTCCACAAAAAATATGGAAAAAGGCCATGTATGTTGCTGTCTATGAGAACGGATTACAGGAACAGGTCGGTCGTGGCGAGAATCGTGGTCGCCAGTTACCGCATTAGCATTGTGCCAATAAAAAGGCATGCCCAGGGCATGCCTTTTTATTTAACCGCCTCCCGGAGATCAATTAACCGGGTTGCGCTGCAAGGTCGCAATGCGCTCTTCCAGTGGGGGGTGAGACATAAACAAGCGCCTGAAACCACTGTTACGTTTGCCGGAGATGCCAAAGGCGGCCATCTGCTTTGGCATAACAGTCTCTCCTGCATCACCCTTCAGGCGTTCCAGTGCGGCAATCATTTTCTCCCGTCCTGCCAGTTTGGCACCGCCTGCGTCCGCATGGAATTCCCGCTTGCGACTGAACCACATAACAATGGTGCTGGCCAGGATGGTCAGAATTATTTGCATCACGATTACTGTAATAAAGTAACCTATACCAAAACCACGACTCCGAAAAACTACCTTATCAACGACAAAACCAATGACTCGTGAAAGAAAGAACACAAACGTGTTTAGTACGCCCATCAATAATGTCATTGTAATCATATCGCCATTGGCAACATGGCTGATCTCGTGACCCAGCACCGCCTCAACCTCGCCCCTTTCCATACTATTCAACAATCCCGTACTGACTGCGACCAGGGCCTTGTTGCGCCGCATACCGGTGGCGAAGGCATTCATTTCCGGTGAATCAAAGACTGCAACCTCCGGCATGCCGATACCGGCGCGCCTGGCTTGTTGCCTGACCGTATTCAGCAGCCACATTTCGGTCTCGTTGCCAGGCTTCTCTATAACTCTTGCGCCCGTTGATCGTTTTGCTATCCATTTGGATATGGCTAAAGATATAAAAGACCCGCCAAAACCAAAAACCGCAGCTATTACCAAAAAGTACGTTATCGGAATATCGGTTCCCTGCTCATACAGCAGCCTCTCAACACCGAATATCTGCAATACAATAGTTAATACGACTATTATGGCAAGGTTAGTCGCAAGGAATAAAAAAATACGCTTCATAGAGAAAACCCCATATTTACCTTTGTTAATTGAATGTTACTGTATTAAATAAGACCACTACAAGGCAAGTTCAAGTAACTAAGGCGCTGAAAAACCAAGAACTTTCAGGGAATCCTATGTGGAAAATGACAGAATACAGAAACACTATTAAAATCAACAAGAAGTGCTATATTTTCGGGCATCACCCGGTTTTTTAATGACAACAATTCATTGCCTAACTTAAGGCTCATAGCAACGTGCCCAAGCAATCCAGCCCATTAACCGATAGCCAGGTACGCGAAGCGCTGATCTCCATGATTGCGCTGTTGTTCATGCAGGAACACAAGCTGCTCACTGCCGATCAACTGGGCGATGCCAAACGCAGCCTGCAAGCCATGTTTCTGCGTGCCAGTGGTGAGGAAACCATGCTGCGCAAATTGATCGAAGTCTTAAAAACCAATAAACAGCTGAACCTGGCCTTTGGCGACATCAGCAAAATCCAGACCGGGATTGGTGACAGTGTATTGCTTCTCGATGACAAGATTTATCGCATTAAATCAACCTTTGAGGACATGGAAATCACCGCGGAGGAAAACAAGGATTTCGTCGGTATCTTCCTGAATTATGCCGACGATGTATTTAATAAGGTATCGGCATTTCACCGCAATATACAAAAATATATGGAGCTCAAGGAAGACGAGTCACGCATGACCAATATGTACCGCATTGCCCAAGAGGCCCGTTCCCGCTTGCGCCAACGCCTCTCCAGTGACCTGGGATCGGATACACAAAGTGAGTTTGAAGAGAAGATTAAAACCGAAGTAGTCGAAACGTTTGATTTTGGTGAAACAGAATATAATCTTCGAGCTGCCAGGCGAGAATCTGTCAGTACAGAAAAAGAAGCCAATGCTATTCTCGATGAATTAATTCATATGTGCCAAATGGCCATGAATCCTGCCATGCGGGATCAGGACGACGACAAGGAAGGAGTTGATGAGGATCCGGGACAACCGGATGTTTTTACTCTGTTCTCATATGCCTTGAGTAAATATCCGCGCTTGACCAATGTTCGCGATGAAATTCTTGAATTATTCAGGCTCTTCCAGCATTCCCACGGTATGTTCAGACTCGACTTTGCCAAGCTGCGTAATGCCGTTGATACCATGACCAATGACCCGGATGCCTATTTCGAGTCCAAGGAGGAAGACGAAGACATCCGCGGAAAGCGTGACAAGCTCAATAAAATTGAATCCTTGATCCCGTTCCTTGAACGTACCGCGCAGTTTGTACCCGAAAATGAGACATTGATTTATGTCAAATTTTCAAAAAAGATTTCAGATACTATTATGGAAAATAAAGCACCCTGGAAACGTATAGCCGAGGAGTTATTACGCATGAAGGTCGTTGCTGAAGCAGAGTTGAGCACCCGAATCTAACCTGGTTTCTTCTATCGTTACGAACAATGCAGCATTTTGATTTTATTGTTATAGGTAGTGGCCCGGGAGGTCAACGTGCCGCCGTCCAGGCTGCCAAATCCGGGAAGAAGGTTTGTCTTGTAGAGCGCAATGCGGAACTTGGTGGTGTTACTACACATACCGGCACCATTCCAAGCAAAACGCTGCGTGAATCCATTCTTTATCTTTCGGGATGGAGGCAACGTGGTTTCTATGGCGATCAATACCGATTAAAACGCAATGTCATCGCAAAAGATCTGATGTACCGCCTGACTCTGGCCACTACCCAGCAGGCAGCAGTCATTGCAGATCAACTGCACCGGAATGAGATCACCATACTGCATGGTACCGCTTCCTTTATCGACAGTAATACCATGCTTGTAGAGGGACCCAATGACTATACTCTACAGATCAGGGCAAAAAAAATACTGTTGGCGACAGGGTCATCGCCGCGGAGGCCAAAGAATGTCCCCTTTGATAATGAACGTGTACTGGATAGTGATGACATACTGAAGATCACAGAAATACCCGGATCAATTGCTATTATCGGTGCCGGCTTTATTGGTCTGGAGTATGCCTCTATGTTTATGACACTCGATATAGATGTCACGCTTGTCCATGAAAAAGACGATATACTTGCCTTTGCCGACCGGGAAATTATTTCCGAATTTATCAAGTCACAAATAAATAATGGTATGACACTTTGCACCGGTGAGCCGGTGCTTGCCATAGAACCGGCTGACGATAAAGTCATCACCCGGCTGCAAAGCGGTAAGCTGATTGCCAGCGACATAGTCCTGTTTACTTCTGGACGTCTTGGCTGCTCTTCATCATTAAAGCTTGAAAAGGCAGGACTGACCGTCAACAACCGGAAAAATCTGGATGTTGACGAATTCTACAGGACACAAGTACCGCATATTTATGCCGTGGGTGATCTTATCGGACTACCCAGTCTCGCCAGTACCGCTATGGAACAAGGTCGCAAGGCAGCCTGTCATGCCTTTGGTGAAAACACTCGTAATGGTTCACAATTATACCCGCTGGGTATTTATACTATTCCGGAAATCAGCATGATCGGCAAAACCGAAGAACAGCTCATCGACGAACGGATACCCTACGAGATTGGTGTATCCCGATTCCAGGAAACCGCCAAAGGGCAGATTCTGGGTTTGCAAGATGGTCTTTTGAAGATCCTGGTTTCACTTGATGACAGACGTATTCTTGGCGTACATATTGTCGGGGAGAATGCCACCGAGCTGATTCATGTCGGGCAAACCATTATGTTGCTTGACGGCACCCTGGAGAATCTACTCGATCAGATCTTTAATTATCCATCGTTGGCCGAGAATTATAAAATAGCGGCACTGGATGCCTGGAACAGGATGAGACTGTAATGCCACGACTTCGTTTCATCACCAGAAACGTCACTCTTGGGAAAATCATTGAGGCTGGTGAACAAATAGAAATTCGTCTGATCACAGACTGACCTGGACCTTTCTGATACAGCCCTTCAGGCCAATTCAGGCTGACAATGCCGGCATATCTCAAAACCAGCCGGGTTCCATTCCCGACAAACAGGACATGGTTGTTAAAGACCTATGCGAGCACTGGGTTTATGTGTTTTTTTGACAATTTTTGGCATATAGCGGCAAAAAACCGGCCGATTCCGGCGTCCCGGCAACAAGCATTATTATAACTACTGCTTTGTTCTATCTAAGTATTTCCGGCAGCAAATCAGGATAGTGACGAAAAGTAAAAATGGCTTAAATATTGCAGTAAATTCAATAGTCTAGACACAACAAGGGTTAAGGTTTCACCTTTACAAAATGAGAAAGAAGCTCGAAGTTCAGTTTCTGGAACAGGGTATGTACATCTACGAACTCGACCGGCCGTGGATTGATACGCCGTTCCTGTTCCAGGGATTTGAAATCCGGGATGACGAAGACATCCAGAAACTGCAGCAGTATTGCAAATATGTCTTTATTGACCTTGAGCAAGGCAAAGACGTCTCTGTCCCGCGCAGTCCTAATATAACCTACCTAGCCGATGCCGAGCCATCGGCAACCAAGCGGGACCATGACCCAGAAAAGAAAATCGAATTTGAGTTGTTGAAACAGGCTGCCGGACCCCATGCTGAAAGAAAACAAACCTATCATGACCAAACTACGGTAGAAGAAGAAGTTGATCGCATTCGTAATACCCATAATGAAACCCATGCACTAATACAAAATATTCTGGAAGATGTACGTCTGGGGAAAAGCATCAATAGTGACAAGGCAAAACAGGCTGTTTCCAAAATTGCGAACAGTGTCATTAGCAACCCCGATGCATTGACCTGTTTCTCACAACTAAAAAGCAAAGATGTCTATACGGCCGAACACAGTATGCGCGTCTGCATATTAGCTCTGGTGTTGGGCCGCCACCTCGGATTTGAGGAGACCGCACTCAACATTCTCGGTATTGGTGCATTATTGCACGACGTTGGCAAAATGAAGATCCCAAGCGAAGTACTCAACAAACCGGACGAGCTCAATGATCAGGAATTTGAGGTCATGAAAAAACATGTGCCCTATGGTGTCAATATACTGGAGCGAATCAAGGGCATCCCACAGGCCTCTATTGAAATCGCTCGCTGCCACCACGAACGCTACGACGGCAGCGGCTACATGAGTGGACTGTCCGGCGACAAAATCAGCCAGTTTGGTCAGATCGGCGCCATTGTTGATTGTTACGATGCCATCACCAGTGATCGCATCTATCGTCTTGGTATGTCTCCCCATGCCGCGTTGAAAAATATGTATGAATGGCGTAAATCTTCGTTTGAGCCATTCCTTCTGGAACAATTCATCCAGTGCATGGGCATTTACCCGATTGGCAGTCTCGTCGAACTGAATACCGGTGAGATCGCCGTTGTTGTTACCATGAATCGTCGTCGTCGACTGAAACCTAAAGTTGTATTGGTGCTAAAATCCAATAACCTGCCATACGAGATACCGGCCACAATAGACCTGTCAATACAGACTACACGTGATGGTCGTCCTTATGAAATCTCCACTGTACTGGAACCAGGTACCTACGGAATCAATCCGGTAAACTTTCTGCCAATACATGGAATGGTTTCTTAAGAACAAGACCACCTCACATATTCTCAACTACCACAGCCTCAATATCGTCGGCGCACTTGAAACCGAACACCTTGCTGTAAAAATAATATTCAACTTCCAGGGCACGCTGTATATTTTCTGCCTTGCGAAACCCATGTTGCTCGCCAGAAAACAAAACATAGGCAACCGGAAGCTTCTTTTCTCGCAATATATTAACCATGCTCTCTGCCTGTGCCGGTGGTACCACCCGGTCCTCCTCGCCTTGCAGAAAAACAATCGGACATGACAGCTGATCAGAATAATTCAAGGGTGATCGATCATGGTATGTTTGCTGTTGCTCCGGATAGGGCCCAATTAATGAGTCCAGATATCGCGCTTCAAACTTATGGGTATCCTGTACAAGGGTCTCCAGATTACTAATACCGTAATAACTGGCCCCGGCTGCAAAAGTATTATAAAACGTCAAGGCACATAAAGTCGTGTAACCACCGGCACTACTGCCACTAATGGCCATGTTTTTTTCTTCAACCAGGCCTCGCTTAACCAGATAACGTGCACCAAACACACAATCCTCAACGTCAGCTCGCCCCCACAGACCCTTCAAGCTCTCTCTGTACTCACGACCAAAGCCTGTGCTTCCACGATAATTAACATCAAGCACGGCGAAGCCACGTGATGTCCAGTACTGTATCTTTAAATTTAAACCGTTACTGGTTGCGGCTGTGGGACCACCATGACTTTTTACCAATAGTGGTGGCAGCGACCCTTCGGGTGCATCATAATCCTGATTTCCCGGTGGATAATAAAAGGCATGTACCTGGCTACCATCTGCAGTGGAATACCTTATTGATTGAGGCAATGACAGTAAGGCCTCATCCAAAAAACTCCCCTGTGGAGAATAAACCAATTCACATTCGCCTGTATCTATTTCCAGGCGATGGATTGCCGGCACAGTTGCTGGCGAAGCAGCAATAAATATGGCATAAGGTCCACAAACATGGAGTTCACTGATATCGCTTACAGGACATGGTAAAGACCTGATTTGCCTGCTCTGCAAATCAATCAGAGCAAGGTGACTGCTGCCATCTTGCTGATAGCTGCAAATAATATGATGGCTGGAAACAAAGTCATAAGTCGACATACCAAAAATCCATTGCGGTAGGCCAAACTCGGCGTCCATCGATAATACGCAAGAAATTTTATTATTATCGTAGCAATACAGATTCCACCAGCCCGACCGATCAGATACAAAATACAGTTTGTCATCATTCGACCAACGGGGTTGAAAAATGGACTCCGACATACCCCCTGCGATCTTTTTAGCATTGCTGATATTTCCCTGATCATCATAATCAGCCAGCCATAACTCACAACCATCCCAGGGCATATTCGGAAAATTCCATGCCAGCCATGTGATACGACCACCATCCGGGCTGACCTGCGGAGATGCATAAAAATCCTGTCCGCTGGCCAGAACCTGTCCTGGCTGCAAAGCTTGCAGATCAAAACTGATGAGGTAATTCTCTGTTAGCGATGCGGTGGCATTAACTTCTTCAGCCACACATATTACGCGCCGTCGTTTTTTATCGATAACAAAATCGGCATAACGGCGATGGTCCGGTACGGGATTAATGCGTTTTGCCTCTCTCCCCGGAAAAACATAATAAATTCCACCATCGTCATCATTTATAAAGACCATGATGTCATCGAGAACAGTAAATGCTCCACCACCATATTCATGGACACGCGAACGGATATTAAACCCGGGCAGTATTTCCTTAATGCCACCCTGTTCATCAAGAGCCATCATGGCATTGCGGCCCTTTTCATTGGGTCTCCTTTCTGTCCAGAAGACGGCTTCACTAGAACAACGTAATTGCCCCAACCTGATTGAAGCAGAGGCAAGCTGTTGTGCCGTAATAGGGGAATGCCAACTCCCGTAAGGGGCGGTTACTTTAGTCGGCATTAGGGGTATTCAATAAACTTTTCGCTCAAGATGAACCTTGGCCTATAAGCTTGATATTTTCGACCTTCAACGGTCGTATGACATAAGAAAACAGATTATCCCGGATGTTGCTGCCGATACGTATGAATCGCAGCTTGATTTCCCGTTTGCTTTTTTGTGCCCGCCTGGCAACAATCTTCAGTACCGCCAAATCCTTTATCGGCCTGCCATTCACGGCTACCAGGATATCCATAGCGCGTATCTTCTGGGCATCGCCAATAGAGCCTCGCTCAACATAGTGCACAGTGATATTGGGTTTACCAACAATGAAATCATCGGCATTCTTCCAGGGTACGTAGGAAAACAGCAGCCCGGATATAATGATACCCTGGCGCTTCTTGATGTTCGGGCTGGGCCGTAATTTGCCACGTAATATCATTGGCTTGTTATTCCTGACAATCTTCAGGCGAACGTCACCCAACCTGCCGCGCAAGATCTGGGTCAATTGGCCCCGGTTGCTGATTTTACCCGGTACTCCCACGACCTGTTTTATAATATCACCTTCCTGCAATCTGATGCCCCCCTTCTTATGATGCGATTTGGCAACAATCAGCTTATTGGTTTCATCAACATCGCGATAAAATATATAGGGCAGTTCCGGGGGAGATGGGTTTTTGCCTCGCTGCAATAATCTCAGGATCCGGCAGGCATGGGTCATCGGTACTGCAAAATTTGTGTTCTGACTGAAACGCCGGGAGGCCGTACTTAAACCAACCACCTTACCGCTACGCAAACTAATCAGCGGCCCACCGGAATTACCAGGATTGATTGGCGCATCGGTTTGTATCATTTCGGTTTGCTGCGCATACTTGGCGGTAACTCCCGAAATAATTCCCTTGGTGCCCGTAAATGACAAGTTCCAGGGATGCCCGAAAGCACCAACGGCATGGCCAACGGCCGGAATCTTCTGGCATTCAAGTTGAGCCACCTGGAGGTTTTTTGGTTTGTGTTTTCTGGATATCTCCACGATAGCAAAATCCACATAGGGATCTACATACAATTTATGTGCTGGTAAATATTCGCCACCACGAAACAGGACTTTCACTTCAGACGGAGAGCGCGCAACAACGTGGGCATTGGTCATAACCCACCCCCTTCTGGCATCAACAACAAAGCCGGCGCCTATCTGTGTACCCTTGCGGTCACCAATAAATGGTACCTGCACCCGTGCCTTGATCTTGACGGTGTAGAGCATTGCCCGCTTAAACGCCACTTCATCACTATTCGCCTGTGCCTGCACTGCAGGCATGACAAGTACCAAAAATAAAATTGTGCCAAGCAATAATCGCATAACTACACCTCTAATCATTTCATTACGGTCCAATATGCACCGCAATATTTCGCATGCCTCCCTTATGGCGATGCTCCCACAAAAAAATGCCCTGCCATGGTCCCAAGGCTAACCTGTTACTAATTAT
>CAJVXG010000020.1 GCA_913009215.1 uncultured Gammaproteobacteria bacterium
GTCCCAAATGCCGATATTGGCTGTCAAAACTGACCATAATGACACAGGCGAAGCCGATCATAAGGCCGAGAATGGCCGGGTACTCCCGGAACAAGAAGGCCGAGCTCAGCACGATGATGCCACCGACAGGGTATGTAATAGCCGACGGTCTGCTCAAACTGCTGCTGCCATTGCGGAACCGGAAATTCCTAATCTGTTGATGCTGACTTCGGCATACGAATCATTGTACCGGGTTTATGCCTGGACATAAAAAAACCGGAGGAGTCCCGGTTTTTTTATTATGCTTTCTTCTTGGTTGTCTTTTTCTTGGTGGTTTTCTTCGTTGCTGCCGTTTTCTTCTTGGTTGCAGCAGCGGCCTTTTTCTTCGGGGCCGCCTTCTTCTTGGCAGCGGCCTTTTTCTTCGGCACGGCTTTCTTCTTCGGGGCCGCCTTCTTCTCTTCCGTTTCGGCCTTGGCCTTGTCTTTCTTGGCTTCTTTCTTTGCCTTGGCCTTCTTCGCAGGCTTTTTCCCGGCCGGCCTGGATTCTTTTGCTGTCTTGGCAGCCGGTTGCCCTGTACCTTCGGCCTGAGGTAACCGATCCACCAACTGAACAATAGCCATTGGCGCATTGTCACCAGGGCGGAAACCGCATTTGAGAATGCGCAGGTAGCCACCAGGGCGGTCCTTGAAGTGCACGCCCAGGTCACTGAACAACTTGACTACAATCTTGCGATCGCGCAGGCGGGAGAAGGCCAGACGATGATTGGCCAGCGTTGGTTTCTTCGCCATGGTGATTAACGGCTCGGCGATGCGGCGCAACTCCTTGGCCTTGGCCAGGGTGGTGCGAATTTGCTCGTGCTGAAACAGGGACACCGCCATATTACGGAACATGGCCTGTCGGTGACTACTGTTACGGTTCAGCTTGCGTCCGCTTTTTTGGTGCCGCATGGTATGTTACTCCGGAAAAACTAGATCAAGACAGACGACTCAACGTCTGCTTCCTTCTCTTTCAGGGATTCCGGCGGCCAGTTTTCCAGCTTCTTGCCCAGAGACAGGCCTTTTTGTGCCAGGATATCCTTAATTTCGGTGAGTGACTTCTTACCCAGGTTCGGGGTCTTTAGTAGTTCGAACTCGGTGCGCTGCACCAGGTCACCGATATAGAAAATGTTCTCTGCCTTGAGGCAATTGGCCGAACGCACGGTCAGCTCCAGGTCATCGACCGGACGCAGCAGGATCGGGTCCATTTCCGGTTCCTGTTTCTCTTCGACCACGGCATCGGGGCTTTCCAGATCGACAAAGATGGAAATCTGGTTCTGCAGGATGTTAGCGGCACGGCGTACGGCCTCTTCGGCATCGATGGCGCCATTGGTCTCAATATCCAGTATCAGCTTGTCCAGGTCGGTACGTTGTTCGACACGGGCATTTTCCACGTCATAAGTAACGCGATACACCGGGCTGAAAGAGGCGTCCAGCTGCATCACACCGATGGAAGCGGACTCCTCGCTGACCTCGCGGGCACTGACCGGCTCGTAACCACGACCCTGCATCACCATCAGCTCCACATCAATCTCGCCGGCCTTGGTCAAGGTGGCGATATGGTGATCCGGATTGACGACCTCGATATCGTGATCGAGCTCGATATCGGCAGCGGTGACGTTGCCCGGACCGCTTTTCTTGATCTTTAAGGTAGCTGAATCACGACCGTGCATGCGCAGAGCCAGTGACTTCAGGTTCAATAGAATTTCAATGACGTCTTCCTGCACACCCTCAATGGTGGAGTACTCGTGCAGGATACCCGCAATCCTGGCTTCCACCACCGCGCTGCCTGGCATGGACGACAACAGGATGCGTCTCAGGGCATTGCCCAGAGTATGTCCGAAACCACGTTCCAGTGGCTCGATGGTGATCTTGGCGTGCGTGTCGCTGATATTTTGTACATCAACACG
Source organism: uncultured Gammaproteobacteria bacterium (assembly GCA_913009215.1). GTDB lineage: Bacteria > Pseudomonadota > Gammaproteobacteria > Acidiferrobacterales > CAJVXG01 > CAJVXG01. The sequence goes on from CAJVXG010000020.1 coordinate 1,925, forward strand.
GCGTGGCTTCAGAAATTCAGTGGCAATACTCATAATACTTTGTTCCCCCAAACAGGTTCACTACTTGGAATACAGTGCAATAACCAGGGCCTCATTAATATCCGCAGACAGCTCAACACGCTCCGGATATGCCTTGAAGGTACCCTTCATCTCTTTGGTATTCACGTCCAGCCATTCCGGAAAACCACGTTGCTCAGCGGCTTCCAGTGCGGCCTTGACGCGCAACTGACTGTTGCTTTTTTCGCGAATCTGCACAATATCGTCCGGGCTGACCCGAAACGATGGAATGTTGACCCGCTTGCTGTTCACTAATATGGTGTTATGGCGCACCAGTTGTTTGGCCTCGTCACGGGAAATACCAAAACCCATGCGATAAACCACGTTGTCCAAACGACATTCCAGAAATTTCAACAAATTTTCACCAGTGGACCCCTTCTGTCGATCCGCCGCTTTGTAATAGTTTGCAAACTGCTTTTCCATAATGCCATACATGCGACGCAGTTTCTGTTTCTCGCGTAACTGCAGACCATAGTCCGTGATACGGCTACGACGTTGGCCATGTTGCCCCGGCGGATAGGCCCGTTTGTCAACCGGACACTTGTCACTAAAGCATTTGTCACCTTTCAGAAAAAGCTTACCGCCTTCTCTGCGACATAAACGACATTTGGGACCAATATAACGTGCCACTTATCTTGACTCCTTAAAATTAGACTCGACGTCGCTTCGATGGGCGACAACCATTGTGTGGAATAGCAGTCACATCAATGATGTTGTTAATCTCAAAACCCAGTGCATTCAAGGCGCGGACGGCGGACTCACGGCCCGGGCCAGGACCCTTGATGCGTACCTCCAGGGATTTCATGCCATGCTCCTGGGCGGCACGACCGGCGCGCTCAGAGGCCACCTGTGCCGCAAACGGGGTGCTCTTGCGGGAGCCACTAAACCCGGAACCACCACTGGTGGCCCAGGACAGTACATTTCCCTGTCGGTCACTGATACTGATGATGGTGTTATTAAAAGAGGCATGAACATGCGCAATACCCTCGGCGATGTTCTTTTTCACCTTTTTCTTTGCTTTGCTTGCTGTTTTAGCTTTTGCCATAGTACGTTACCGTTATCGCTTCACTGGACGGCGCGGACCCTTTCGGGTACGGGCGTTGGTTTTGGTGCGCTGACCGCGAACCGGCAGACCGCGGCGATGACGAATGCCACGGAAGGCACCGAGATCCATCAGGCGCTTGATGTTCATAGTGTTCATACGGCGCAAGTCGCCTTCAACGACGTGTTTACCTAACTCGCCACGCAGCTTCTCCAGATCAGCTTCGCTTAAGTCCTTGACCTTGGTCGAGGCCGTGATACCGGTGGCAACGCAAATGGCGCGCGAACTGGTACCGCCGATGCCATAAATGGACCTCAACGCAATCACGATATGCTTGTCGTTCGGTATATTGATGCCTGCTATACGGGCCATATACTAATTGCTCCTAATTCCAGTCTCAACGCACGAAAACGCGCAAGAATACTGACAGTTATGCCTAAAATCAACCATTTATTGCCTAAAATCAGCGCCAAAATCAGCCCTGGCGCTGTTTATGCGTCGGGTCCGAGCAAATCACCCGTACCACGCGTTTACGCCGCACAATTTTGCAATTTCGGCACAATTTCTTCACGGACGCTCTGACTTTCATGGTCTCACCTACCTCTTCAATTAACGGGTCATGCCCAGGCCGCCGCTGCCGCTCAAATTGGCCTTTTTCAGCAGACTGTCGTACTGCCGGGCCATCAGATGAGTTTGCACCTGGCGCATAAAATCCATACATACTACGACGATAATCAGCAATGACGTGCCGCCAAAATAGAACGGCACCCGCCATTTGACAATCATAAACTCGGGCAACAGGCACACCAGCGTAAGGTACAGGGCGCCCCACAGGGTCAGCCGGGTCATGACATTATCGATATACCGGGCCGTCTGCTCGCCTGGTCGAATCCCCGGGACAAAGGCGCCGGATTTCTTCAGGTTGTCCGCCGTCTCCTTCGGGTTCATTGTCAGGGCCGTATAAAAAAAGCTGAAGAATATAATTCCTGCGGCATAAACAAATACATAAAGCGGCTCCCCCGGTGACATGCGTGATGCAATGTTTTGCAACCAGCCCATACCTTCCGCCTTGCTGAACCAGTTGGCAATGGTCGTCGGGAATAAAATAATAGCCGAGGCAAAAATAGGCGGTATAACACCAGCCATATTTACCTTCAGCGGCAAATGACTGCTTTGCCCGCCAACCATGCGCCGACCCTGCTGCCGCTTGGCATAGTTCACCGTAATTCTTCGCTGACCACTCTCGACAAAAACCACAAACGCCGTCACCGCAATGGCCACCGTAAACAATAAAATCACGAACAGCGGCTGGAACGTACCCTTTTGGGTCAGTGCCAGAGTCTGTGTAATCGCGCTCGGTAACCCTGCCACAATACCGGCAAAAATGATCAGCGAAATACCATTACCGATACCACGCTCGGTCATTTGTTCACCGAGCCACATCAGGAATACGGTCCCCGTAACCAGCGTAATAACGGCGGTAATATAAAACTGTGAAACGTTACCGACGATCATATTTTCCTGGGAACCCAGGCCAACCGCGACCGCACCACCTTGCACCAGCGCCAGCAACACTGTGCCATAGCGGGTGTACTGCGTAATCTTGCGCCGTCCGGCCTCGCCTTCCTTCTTCCATTGCTCCAGCGTCGGCACCATGGACGTCATCAACTGCATAATAATGGATGCCGAAATATACGGCATAATGCCCAGTGCAAAAATCGAAAACCGTTCCAGCGCGCCACCGGAAAACATATTGAACAGGCCGACGATGGTGCTTTCACTGTCCTTGAAGACCTGCGCCAGTGTTGCCTGGTTTATACCGGGTACCGGAATATAAGTACCGATACGAAAAACAATGAGGGCGCCCAGAACAAAAAATATGCGCTGTCGCAACTCGGTAAGCTTACCAAGCGCCCCGGCACCCATTGCGGCTGCACCCTTGGCCATTAGTCCTCGACCTTGCCACCGGCTTTGGCGATGGCATCCCTGGCTCCTTTAGTGGCCGCTACACCTTTCAGGGTGATCGCCTTTTCCAGTTTCCCGGAAAGAAATACCTTGGCGCGCAGCGCCTGCCTGGACACAATATTGGCTTTCTTCAATGCCTCCAGGTCGATAACATCGCCCTCGACCCTGGCCAGTTCGGCCAAACGCACCTCAGCCACCCGCTTGCCAATGCGTGAACGGAAACCGACCTTGGGCAAACGACGCTGTAAAGGCATTTGACCGCCTTCAAAACCGACCTTGTGATACCCACCGGACCGGGCCTTCTGACCTTTATGGCCGCGCCCAGAAGTCTTGCCGGTACCGGAGCCAATACCCCGACCGGCCCGTTTACGGCTGCTCGTGCTGCCATCTGCCGGTTTAAGCGTATTCAAACGCATCAGACTCCCTCGCATTTCAGCATATAGCTGACCTTGTTAATCATTCCACGGTTCTCCGGGGTATCCATCACCTCAACGGTGTGATGCATACGACGCAAACCGAGACCGGCGACACAGGCCTGGTGTTTTTTGCCAATTCCAATCGGGCTGCGTACCAGTGTGACCTTTACTTTCTTGGTAGCCTCTACTTTCTTGGTAGCCTCTACTTTCTTGGCGGCCTTGACCTTCTTGGTAGCCTTTACTTTCTTAGTGGCCTTTACTGTCGTAGCCTTTACTTTCTTGTCCGCCATCATTATCTCCTAGTCGAGAATCTCGGCCACGGTCTTGCCGCGCTTGGCGGCCGTCCGCTCCGGGCTATGGATGGACTGTAATCCATTAATAGTGGCGCGGACGATATTGACCGGGTTGCTGGAACCAATGACCTTGGCCAATACATCCTGCACACCCAGTACCTCGAACACGGCACGCATGGCGCCGCCGGCAATAATACCGGTACCTTCGGAAGCCGGGCGCATAACTACCTTGGCCGCACCGAATTCACCAATAATCTCATGATGTAAAGTAACGCCGTTCAGGGAAATCTTGACCATATCGCGTTTGGCATTTTCCAGGGCCTTCTGTACCGCGCTGGGCACTTCACGGGCCTTGCCCCGACCGATACCTACACGTCCCTTGCCGTCTCCGACCACCGTCAAGGCAGAAAAACCGAACTGACGACCACCCTTCACCACCTTGGCGACGCGACGTATACCAATCAGCTTGTCCTGCAGATCGTCACTGCGCGAATCATTTCGATTAACTGCCACCTTTCTACCTCACTTTAAAATTCGAGACCATTCTCGCGCGCTGCATCCGCAAGCGCCTTGACGCGTCCGTGGTAACGATTACCCGAACGATTAAATGCCACCTTGAGCACACCGGCCTGTTTGGCTTTTTCAGCGATACGTTTACCCACTGCGGTAGCCGCAACAATGTTGCTGCCATTCTTCAATTCAGAACGCATGTCCTGGTCCAGAGTAGAAGCGCTGGCCAATACCTTGTCGCCGTCACTGCTGATGACCTGCGCATAAATATGCTGCAGAGTACGATGCACAAACAAGAGCTCACGACCACAGTCGATCTGTTTGCGTTGTATGCGCTGTGTGCGTCTTTTACGTCTGGTGTTTTTATCCATAATAATTTACCAAAATACAGATTATTTTTTCTTCGCCTCTTTCTTGGCGACATGTTCATCGGTATATCGAACCCCTTTGCCCTTGTAAGGCTCAGGCGGACGATAGGCGCGGATCTCGGCAGCAACCTGCCCCACTTTTTGCTTATCGGCGCCCTTGACGACGACCTCGGTCTGGCTCGGGGTCTCGATAGTAATCCCCTCCGGGATGGCAAAAACCACGGGGTGGGAAAAACCCAGCGTCAGGTTCAAATTCTTGCCCTGCACCGCCGCACGATAACCCACACCAATAACGGTCAGCTTCTTTTCAAAGCCCTGACTGACACCAATTACCATATTGTTGACCAGCGCACGCATGGTGCCGGACATGGCATCGGCCTGCCTGGTTTCGTTGACCGCCTTGAATTGCAGCGCTTCGCCTTCCTGGTCCATTTTCACGGATTCATGCAAGGGCATTTGCAATTCACCCTTGGCGCCCTTGACGCGAACGATACCCTGGTCAAACTTGATATCGACCCCGCTTGGGACAGTGACCGGATTGTTAGCAATACGTGACACAGTTCTGGTTCCTCTTACGCAATAATACAGAGCACTTCACCACCAACACCCGCTTTACGCGCGGCACGATCGGTCATGATGCCCTTTGATGTGGAGACGATGGCGATACCCAGCCCACCGGCTACACGCATTAATTTTTCTTTGCCCTGATACAAGCGGCGGCCCGGTCGGCTGGCACGCTTTAAATAGTCAATAACCGGTTTGCCTTCATAATACTTCAGGTTGATTTCCAGCTTCGGTTTACCGCTTTCATCATTAACCTTGAAACCTTCGATATAACCCTCATCCTGCAATACCTGCGCAATCGCGGTCTTTATGCGCGACGATGGCATACTGACACTGACCATTTCAGCCTTTTGGGCGTTACGGATATGGGTCAGCAAATCGGATATCGGGTCGGTCATCATGTCTGTGTTCTCCTGTTCTTCACCAGCTGGCCTTGACCACGCCTGGTACTTCGCCTTTCACCATGAGTTCGCGCAAACGATTACGCGATAGACCGAATTTACGGTAATAACCCCTGGGGCGACCGGTCATGGCGCAACGATTGCGATAACGACACTTGCTGGAGTCGCGCGGCAACTTCTGCAAATCAACAACGGCCTGCATACGATCTTCGTCAGACAAGGACATGTCCCTGACCCGGTTACGCAGCATGTCACGCTTTTCGCCATAACGTTTGTTCAAACGTTTTCGTTTTCGATCTCTTGCTACCATGGATTTCTTTGCCATATCGATTAAGCCTTCATTGGAAAATCAAAGGCACGCAACAGCTCACGTGCTTCATCATCAGTTTTAGCGTTGGTAGTAATGGCAATGTCCATACCACGCAGGGTATCGACATTATCGTAATCAATTTCCGGGAAAATGATTTGTTCACGAATACCCATGCTGTAGCTACCACGACCATCAAAGGCCTTGCTGTTCAAGCCACGAAAATCACGGGTACGCGGAATAGCGATGCTGATCAGTCGATCCAGAAATTCATACATACGCTGACGACGCAAGGTCACCTTGCAGCCAATAGGCCAGCCTTCACGAACCTTGAATCCGGCAATGGATTTCTTCGCCTTGGTCACCACCGGTTTCTGACCACTGATCTTTTCCATATCGGAAAGGGCATGCTCCATGACTTTTTTGTCGGCCAGGGCTTCGCCTACACCCATGTTGAGCGTAATCTTGGTTATCCGCGGTACCTGTATCGTGGTCTTGTAGCCAAACTTTTCCATCAGCTGCGGAATAACCTTTTCCTGATAATGTTGTTGTAAGCGTGTCATAACTGTAACCCGATTATAAATCCACTACTTCGTCGTTACCCCTGAAGTAACGAACCTTCTTGCCATCTTCCAGCGTCTTGATGCCAACGCGATTGCCTTTGCCAGTCGCGGCATTGTAGATGGCGACATTGGATACATGGATCGAGGCCTCTTTATCGATAATACCGCCCTGCACACCCTGATTCGGGTTTGGTTTGGTATGACGCTTCACCATGTTCACGTTCTCAACCAGCAATCGGTCATTCTCCAGGATACGCAATACATTGCCCTGCTTGCCCTTGTCTCTGCCGGCAAGGACGACAACCCGATCACCTTTTTTAATCTTTTTCATACCCATGTTCTTAGCCTGTCTTATATAACCTCGGGGGCCAGGGAAATAATCTTCATAAATTTGGCCGTACGCAGTTCACGCGTTACCGGACCGAAAATACGGGTGCCAATCGGCTGCAATTGTGCATTCAGTAACACCGCGGCATTACTGTCAAAGCGGATCACAGATCCGTCATCCCTACGCACGCCCTTTTGTGTACGTACCACCACCGCGTTATAGACGTCACCTTTTTTTACGCGACCACGCGGGATAGCTTCCTTGACGCTGATCTTGATGACATCGCCAATAGCCGCATAACGACGCTTGGAGCCGCCCAATACCTTAATACACTGCACCTTCCTGGCACCGCTGTTATCAGCAACCGTTAAAACACTTTGCATTTGTATCATATCTGCTTCTCCAGTGCCCTAGACTTCCGCCGCTTCTGCGCTTCCTGCGCCCGCGGCATTAGTACATCCTTGTACGTCGGTTGCCTTTTCCAGCACCTTCACCAGGCGCCAACTTTTGCTCTTTGACAAGGGACGACACTCTTCAATCATAACGGTATCGCCTTGCCCGCATTCATTGTTCTCATCGTGCGCATGTACCTTGGTACGCCGACCGATGTACTTCTTGTACAAAGGATGCTTGACGCGCCGCTCTATCATCACGGTAATAGTCTTGTCCATTTTGTCGCTGACTACCAGTCCGCTCAATGAACGTGCTGTGTTATTCGTTTCACTCATACCGCACTACCTTTAGGTTCATTCATCACTGTGTGGATACGGGCGATGTCACGACGCACCTCTTTAATACGGTGTGGCGCACCCAGTTGACCGGTAACCTTGTTCATGCGCAGATTAAACTGCTCACGCAACAGTTCGACTAATTTCTTCTGGCGATCACCCTCGTTCATGCCACGGATTTCTTTCGTATTCATGCCGCCACCGCCCGTACTACAAAGGAGGTTCGTACCGGCAACTTGGCCGCAGCCAGACGGAAGGCCTCACGAGCAATAACTTCAGAAACCCCTTCCATTTCATACAGCATGGTGCCTGGTTTGATCTGGGAAACCCAGTATTCGGGGTTACCTTTACCCTTGCCCATTCGTACTTCCAGAGGTTTCTTGGAAACCGGTTTATCCGGAAAAATACGAATCCAGACACGGCCACCACGTTTGATGTGACGAGTCAGGGCACGACGTGCCGCTTCAATCTGACGAGCAGTGATACGACCACGGGTTGTCGCCTGCAATCCAAATTCACCAAAACTGACCTTGTTGCCGCGCTGCGCCATGCCGCGATTGCGGCCTTTGTGCTGCTTGCGGAACTTGGTTCTTTTGGGCTGTAACATAATTCAATATCCCCGTTAATCAGGCCGTTGCCTTTTTGGCAGCGTCACTTTCGGTACCCGTTTCCACCTTGGTGTCAAAAATCTCGCCTTTAAAAATCCACACCTTGACGCCAATAACACCGTAGGTAGTCATGGCCTCGGCAACTCCATAGTCAATATCAGCACGCAATGTGTGCAACGGTACGCGACCTTCCCGGTACCATTCGGTGCGAGCAATTTCAGCACCGTTCAATCGTCCTGCAACCATGACCTTGATACCTTGTGCGCGCAGTCGCATAGCATTGGTCACGGCGCGCTTCATGGCGCGGCGAAACATGATTCGTTTTTCCAACTGCTGGCAAATATTCTCGGCCACCAGTTGTGCGTCCAGTTCCGGCTTACGTACTTCCTCGATCGACAAATGCACCGGATGACTGGCAATCTGTGTCAACTGCTTACGCAGCTTTTCAATATCTTCGCCCTTTTTACCAATGACGATACCCGGTCGAGCCGTAAACACCGTAATGTTAATATCGTCCGCCGGGCGCTCGATAACAATCTTGCTGACGGCGGCATTGGCCAGTTTCTTTTTCAGGAACTCACGAATACGCATATCCGCTGCCAGTTTGCCGGCAAATTCACCGCTATTGGAATACCACTTGGCCGTCCAGTCCTTGACAATCCCCAGGCGAAATCCGATCGGGCTAACTTTTTGACCCATTATTTGCTCCCCTTCTTGCTATCGCTTCGGGACTTGCCATCACCCACTGTTATCGTGATATGACTGGTGCGTTTCAGAATCTCCACACCGCGCCCTTTTGCACGGGCACGAAACCGTTTCATGGTCGGGCCCTCGTTCACCTGGATGCTCTCAACCTTGAGCTCGTCAATATCGGCACCTTCGTTATGCTCGGCATTGGCAATTGCCGATTCCAGTACCTTCATTATCGACTTGGCGGCACTCTTGGCGCTGTATTGCAACAATTCCAGGGCACGCTCCACCTGCTGACCACGTATCTGGTCGGCAACCAAACGCCCCTTTTGTGCAGAAAAACGTACGTACTTTAGTGTGGCATTGGCTTGCATGACTATTTATCAGCCTTCTTGCCGGCCGTATGTCCTCTAAAGGTTCTTGTGGCCGCAAACTCACCGAGTTTGTGGCCCACCATATTTTCATTAATTAAAATCGGTACGTGCTGACGACCATTATGTACGGCAATGGTCAGGCCAACAAAATCCGGCAAAATAGTTGAACGCCGCGACCAGGTCTTGATCGGCCTTTTACTACCTTCCGATTGTGCCTTCTCCACCTTCTGCATCAGATGGTGGTCAACAAACGGGCCCTTCTTGACGGAACGCGGCACTACTCTACTCCTTATTTACGTTTCTTACTGCGTCGACGAACAATCATATTGCTGGTTCGTTTGTTATGACGCGTCTTGTAACCTTTTGTCGGTACTCCCCACGGAGTAACCGGATGACGACCACCGGAGGTACGACCCTCACCACCACCATGCGGATGATCCACCGGGTTCATGGCCACACCACGAACCGTAGGACGGATACCGCGCCAACGCTTGGCACCGGCCTTACCGAGTTTACGCAGTGAGTGCTCCGAGTTACCCACTTCACCAATCGTGGCACGACAGTCAATATGGATCTTGCGCACCTCACCGGAACGTAAACGAACCTGGGCATAACTGCCCTCACGTGCCGCCAACTGGACCGCGGCGCCAGCGGCGCGTCCAATCTGTGCGCCCTTGCCTGGCTTCATTTCAATACAATGAATCGTCGTACCCACCGGGATACTGCGGATAGGCATGGCATTGCCGGCCTTGATCGGTGCATCTACTCCGGATTGCACGGGGTCACCAATGGTCAAGCCTTTCGGCGCAATAATGTAACGGCGCTCACCATCGGCATACAGAATCAAGGCGATATTGGCGCTTCGATTTGGGTCGTATTCAATATGCTCAACCTTACCGGGAACACCGTCCTTATCGCGCTTGAAATCAATGACACGATAGTGCTTCTTGTGACCACCGCCACGATGGCGCACACAAATCCGGCCATTATTGTTACGGCCTGCGGTGCTCTTCTTCTTCTCCAGCAGGGAAGCATGTGGCTTGCCTTTATGTAAATCGGGGTTGACTACCCTAACGGTGCCGCGATTCCCCGGAGATGTCGGTTTTAATTTAACGAGTGGCATTTATTCAATCCTTCCTGCTTATGCGCCAACAAAATCAATATCATGGCCTTCTTTCAAACGAACATAGGCCTTTTTGGTGGCAGCGCGAAAACCATAGTGACGTTGTGAACCCTTCACCTTGCCACGTGTGTTGAGCACTGTAATCGATTCCACTTTCACCTTGAACATCAGTTCCACGGCCTTTTTGATCGTAGGCTTGCTTGCCGATGGATGCACCCGGAACACATACTGACGATACTTGTCGGCCACATTGGTGGTTTTCTCCGAAATATGCGGAGCCAGAATCACATTGTATAAATCTTCCTGTTTCATCCCAGCATTTCCTCAAATTTCTTCGCCACCGCTACGGTCATGACGACCTTCTCATGACCAACCAGGCTGACCGGGTTGACACTGCTGACGCTGACCGCATCGACCTTGGGCATATTACGAGCCGAAAGTTGCATATTATTTTCAAGCGCATCGGTAATAATGAGGACATCGGCACCGGCGCCCAGTTTCTGCAATTGGGTGGCCAACACCCCGGTCTTCGGTTCTTTGGCCTCCAGCTTGCTGACTGTCAGCAAGCGATTCTGTCGTACCAGTTCGGACAAAATGGAACGAATAGCCGAACGATGCATTTTTCGATTCACTTTTTGCGAGAAATCGGCATTCTGTGCCGCAAATACCCGGCCGCCACCGCGCCAGATCGGGCTGCGGATGGTACCCGCGCGGGCCTGGCCCGTGCCTTTCTGGCGATACGGTTTCCTGCCGCCACCACGGACGGCCGCGCGATTCTTTTGAGCGCGATTGCCGCTTCGGCCTCCGGCCAGATAGGCGCTGACCACCTGATGGATCAATGCCTCATTAAAATCGGCCGCAAATACCTTATCCGATACATCAAGATCAGATTCGGCTTTTCCACTTTTATTTACGACACTCAGTTTCACAATAATTAACCCTGGTTACCGGTTTTGGCGGCTGGTCGAATCACGATATCCTGGCCCTTGGCGCCCGGAATCGAACCCTTCACCAGCAACAAATTCTTTTCTACATCAACTTCGATAACTTCCAGGTTCTGCTGGGTACGAGCCACATTACCCATCTGACCCGCCATCTTCTTGCCCTTGAACACACGACCTGGCGTCTGGTTTTGACCAATCGATCCACCGGAACGATGCGCCAGGGAATTACCGTGGGTCTTGCGACCGCCACGAAAACCGTGGCGTTTCATGACACCGGCATAGCCCTTACCAATGGACTTGCCCTGCACATCCACCTTCTGGCCGACGCTGAAAATATCCACCTTGATTTCGCCACCAACTTGCAGCTCGTCGCCTTCACCAGGCGCAAGCCGGAACTCCCACAAACTCCGACCAGGTTCGACATTGGCCTTGGCGTAATGCCCGGCCATGGCCTTGGTAACACGCTTCGGTCGACGGCTGCCCACGGCCAGTTGAACCGCGCGATAGCCGTCATTCTTTTCCACACCTTCGGCATCGACCTTGATCTGTGTAATACGGTTCGCTGGTACTTCCAGCACCGTTACCGGCACAACCACACCTGCATCGTTAAAGACGCGTGTCATGCCTACCTTGGTTCCAATTACACCTAATGCCATAATCTTTAATTCAACTTGATTTCTACGTCAACGCCTGCCGCCAAATCCAGCTTCATCAGCGCGTCCACGGTTTTGTCGGTCGGATTCATAATATCCATGATCCGCTTGTGGGTGCGAATCTCAAACTGATCGCGCGCTTTTTTATCCACGTGTGGTGAACGCAACAAGGTAAAGCGCTCCATCTTGGTAGGCAAAGGAATGGGGCCTTTCACCATGGCACCGGTGCGCTTGGCGGTTTCCACGATCTCACTGGCCGAACGATCAATCAGACGATGATCAAAGGCCTTCAGGCGAATACGAATTTTTTGCTTATTTGCAGCCATGTTTTCTCAACCTTACTCCACAACCTTCGATACCACACCGGCACCGACGGTACGACCGCCTTCGCGAATGGCGAAGCGCAGGCCTTCTTCCATGGCGATGGGGGCAATGAGGTCAACGGTCATCTTGATGTTATCGCCCGGCATCACCATCTCGGTGCCGTCCGGCAGGGTCACCGCACCGGTGACGTCGGTGGTACGGAAATAGAACTGCGGCCGGTAGTTGGCGAAGAACGGGGTATGACGACCGCCTTCGTCCTTGC
>CAJVXG010000021.1 GCA_913009215.1 uncultured Gammaproteobacteria bacterium
ATGGAGACCGAGCTTTGGCCCAATATGTTTTCAATCTGTCAGCAATCCTCTGTACCAGTACTGGTTGCCAACGCACGTATGTCAGAAAAATCGATGCTGCGTTATCAACGTTATCCGGTGCTGGCCAAACAGACATTGGACACCATCACCATGGTGGCGGCACAAACCCGATCGGATGCCGACAGAATGGAGATGCTTGGTCTGGATCGTGATCGTATACGGGTGACGGGCAGTATCAAATTCGATATAGATGTTGGAGAAGATGTATTAAAGGCTGGCAGGGATTTGCGAAAACAATGGGGTGAAAGCAGAAAGGTTTGGATTGCCGCAAGTACTCATGAGGATGAGGAACAGAGATTGTTGCCCGTATTCAGGAAACTCAAGACCCGGTTCCCTGACCTGCTCTTTGTTGTGGTCCCGAGACACCCGGAACGCTTTGACAGGGTATGGAAGTTATGTAAACAATCCGGTTTGAAAGTTGCGCGACGCAGTACAAATGAAGATATCACGAATAACACAGACATATTGCTTGGCGACACTATGGGTGAGCTCATGAAGTTTTTTGTAGCTTCGGATGTGGCATTTATCGGTGGTAGCCTGGTCCCGCTTGGCGGTCATAATCCACTGGAGGCACTGGCCGTAGCCACACCCGTCGTGTTCGGACCCTCTATGTATAACTTCGAGGACATAAAAGACAGGACCCTGTCTTGCAATGCCGGTAAACAAATAACAGATGAGACTGAACTGTACCAGCAGATCAGACTTTATTTATCTGACCCGGCCGAAATAAACCGATCGGGTAAAAACGGTTGCGCCATGGTGGAAGATAATAAGGGCGCGATTAATATGATTGAGATCATGGTTAAGACTATATTGTCTCTATCGAGCACTTAGCCACCTATTAATCCTTCTCAGATCATCCGCACCAAGCGTACCGGTAGACTGCTTCAGTCTGAGCAAATTCAATATATAGGAATATCGGGCATCCGAGTAATCACGTTTGGCGCGAAACAAATTGCGTTGTGCGTCGAGCACATCCAGGTTGGTCCTGATACCGGCACGAAAACCCAGTCTTTTCGCCTTCAGTGCACTTTCATTGGCGACGACCGCCTGTTTCAGGGCATTAATGCGAAGTGTGCCGCTACTGACTTCCATAAAAGCGGAGCGGATTTGCCGTTCTGTACTACGTTCCACGGCTGTAAGTTGTTGTCTTGCGGCCTCAAGACGATGGATAGCCTGCCTGGTTTCCGAGCTGGTGCGCCCACCACGGAAAATCGGAATATTTAATTCCAGGGATATGATGGTACTGGTGCTCTCAATACCCGAACCTGTGACTGTGAGGCTCCCGTCGCTGATGCTACGATTGCGGGTACCAACAAGGTTCAGGGTCGGGATATGTCCGGCGCGACGGATCTTGACGTCCTGTTTGGCAATAACAACGGCCTCACGCTGGGCCATCAGTGCCATGTTTTGTGTGTTCGCCTTTTCAACCCATTTTTTTATATTATTCGGTTCTGGTTTGATCAAGGGCATGTTCTGGCCGATTTTATTGAGTTTGGTTGGGCTGATACCCGTGATTTCACGCAAGGCCTGGCGACTATCGGCCAGCTTGTTTTGTGCCTCAATAACCTGGGCCTCGGCAAGCTGGTGTCGGGCGCGGGCGTCATGTACATCGGTGATGGTAGCAAGGCCCACGCTGAGACGACCTTTGGCGCCTGCCAGTTGCTGGGCAATAGCCGCGCGTTCCGCCAGTGCCAGCTCGAGGTTGTCCCTGGCCGACAATACGCCGAAATAGGCCTCGGCCAGGCGTGCGATCAGGTCCTGCTGGGCAGCCACGTATTCGGCCTCGGCACGTCGCACCTCGGCCTTGGCCTGTTTCAGGCCGGAGAAGATGGCGCCATTGAATATCGGTTGCGTGATTGTCAATGTGTAATCATTGCGGTTGTATTTGGCCCCAGCGGCAGGTTGGGAAACACTACCAGCACCGGCTTTTCTTTTTGCATCGATTTTGTTTTTGCTGGCTGTGGCATCAATGGTTGGCATCAAGGCACCACGCGCCTGTGTCAGGGTTTGTTTATTCGCCCGGTAATTGGCCTGTGCCGCACGATAGACAGGATCGCGGTCAATGGCAAGTTGGTACATATCCACTAGATTCTGTGCAGGCAATTTGGCGCTGCCAATGATTAGTATTAAGGCGGTAAATATTCGTATTATTGGTGTATGCATCGGAATTTCCTTACAAATTATTTTTGTAACTCGTATCCGTATGGTTTTTGGCTAGTATTTGGCCATATGAGGATCAACCTGTTTGGTCCAGGCGTCAATCCCGTCTGCAAGATTATAAATATTGGCGCCGTTCATTCAGTTGCTCGACTGTGAGTTGCTTAACCATGATTGGTTAAAAAACAAACTGGCTGGCCTCTGTTTCCTGCGGAAAAGCAGGGAGATCGGTTTCAAACAGGGTAGTTCGCGAGAAATGATTCTCACCCAGCCTTTTGACCAATACGGCCTCCATCACCGGGGACGAACCGGTAACAGCAAACAGGCGACCATTGATATTTAATGCCTGACAAAGGGCATCCGGTATTTGCGGTATTGAACCGTTAATGACGATGACATCAAACGGTTTGTACTCTTGCCAGCCATTATTGAGATCACCGTTTTTAATGGTGATGTTGTTGATTTGGTGACTTCGCAGATTGTTTTCGGCCAAAGTCAGCAAAGCGGCATTGGGCTCGAGGCTATATACATGGTCACCGAGTTTTGCCAGCAGTGATGTCAGGTATCCGTTGGCCGTACCCAGTTCAAGAATCCTGTCACTTTCGGAGATAGTCAACTCCTGCAGGATGCGTGCTTCGAGCTTGGGGGTCAGGGTGTAACGATCCGAACCCAGCGGCAGGGACATATCGATATAAGCCAGATTACGATGAGGCTCGCTAACGTAATCTTCCCGCGGTGATGCGGAAATCAAATCCAGGATTTGCTGGTTCAATACATTCCAGGTACGAATCTGTTGTTCGACCATATAGTAGCGGGCTTTTTCAACATTAATATCCATCGCTGTCAGTCCTTATTTATTTATAGCGGTTCAGAACGGGTCGTTTGTCTGGTGATACCGTTTAAATGGCAACGACCCTATTCACTGTCTGGGTAATCAGGGGTGGTTATTTTCCTGAAAAAACGGTTGCTTACCAATAGATTCCATCATGTAGGCAATAAATTCTTGCCAAGGGGCGGATAATAAGCTGTTTTTATCTGTTTACCCAAGCAAAATGGTGCAATATTGCAATCTGCCGGTGAATCATTTAGCTTGTTTTGTAATCCAGAAACGCCAGGTCGGCATTGGATTTATTGCAGACCAGCCCCCAGGCAGCCCGAATGCCGCCTGGGAGTGATCGAGGGAAAAACCATGAGTGCCAATCCTGAAGAACTTTTACAGAATTCAATACAATTGGATAAGGAATATACAAAACCAATTTCCGGATCCAGAAAAATCCATATCGAAGGCAGCCGCAGCGATATCAGGGTGCCAATGCGCGAGATTACCCTGAGTGCGACGGTTACCCGGAATGGCAGTGAACCGAATGATCCGATAACCGTTTACGATACCTCCGGTCCTTATACCGATCCGCAGGTATCCGTCGATTTGTGTCAGGGCATGCCGGATCTCAGGACTGGCTGGATTGAAGAGCGCCAGGATACCGCAGTACTGGACGGGCCCAGTTCCGAGTATGGGCGCAGTCGTTTGAATGATGCGGCGCTGGAGTCCATGCGCTTCGCCCATATTCGTAAACCGCGTCGCGCCCGGGCCGGCGCCAACGTAACGCAAATGCATTATGCGCGCAAAGGTATCATTACCCCGGAAATGGAGTTTATAGCCATTCGCGAGAATCAATGCCTGGAGGCAATACAGGACGCCGTATTGTCGCAGCAGCACCCGGGCCATTCTTTTGGCGCCGCACTCCCGGACCGTATGACACCGGAGTTTGTGCGCGATGAAGTGGCGCGTGGTCGTGCCGTTATCCCGGCCAATATCAATCATCCGGAACTGGAACCGATGATTATCGGCCGTAACTTCCTCGTCAAGATCAATGGCAATCTCGGTAATTCCGCGGTCACCTCGAGCATCAAGGAAGAGGTGGAAAAAATGATGTGGGGTATTCGTTGGGGTGCCGATACTATTATGGATCTGTCCACCGGCAAGAATATCCATGAAACCCGGGAGTGGATCCTGCGCAATGCCCCGGTACCCATTGGTACCGTCCCTATTTACCAGGCGCTGGAGAAAGTAGATGGCAAAGCGGAAGAACTGACCTGGGACATCATGCGCGACACCCTGATTGAGCAGGCGGAACAGGGCGTCGACTATTTCACGATTCATGCCGGGGTCCGGTTGTCCTATGTACCGATGACCGCCAATCGCCTTACCGGCATTGTCTCCCGTGGTGGCTCCATTATGGCCAAGTGGTGTCTGTCGCATCACCGGGAAAGCTTTCTCTATACCCATTTTGAAGACATATGCGAAATCATGAAGGTCTATGATGTGTCATTCTCGTTAGGTGATGGCTTGCGCCCCGGCTGCCTGGCCGATGCCAACGATGCCGCCCAGTTTGCCGAGCTTGAGACCCTGGGCGAATTAACGCAAATTGCCTGGAAGCACGATGTGCAAACCATCATAGAGGGCCCGGGACATGTGCCGATGCATATGATCAAGGAAAATATGGAAAAGCAGTTAAAGGATTGCGACGAGGCCCCGTTTTATACATTGGGTCCGTTAACCACCGACATCGCACCCGGCTATGACCATATTACTTCGGCCATCGGCGCCGCCATGATCGGTTGGTATGGTACGGCCATGCTGTGCTATGTCACACCCAAGGAACACCTGGGCCTACCGAACAAGCAGGACGTCAAGGACGGCATTATGGCCTACAAGGTGGCCGCCCACGCCGCGGACCTGGCCAAGGGCCATCCGGGCGCGCAATTGCGCGACAATGCCTTGTCCAAGGCACGCTTCGAGTTTCGCTGGCAGGATCAGTTCAACCTGTCGCTCGACCCGGATACGGCACGGGCCTTTCACGATGAAACCCTGCCCAGGGATTCCTCCAAGGTGGCGCATTTCTGTTCCATGTGCGGACCACATTTCTGCTCCATGAAAATTACCCAGGATGTGCGTGATTATGCCCGGGCGAAGGGCGTCAGTGATGAACAGAAGGCCCTGGATCAAGGCATGGCGGAGAAGGCCGACGAATTCAGACAGGCCGGTGGCGATATCTACTTAAAGCGCTAATATTGCCGGCACCACTGCCTGAACAGCTATAAATCCCTGTATTCTAGCGATACTTGACCCTTGTTTACTTAGGGTTTATTTGCCTATACTTATATCAAAAACAATTAGTACAACACACCGGATTAAAGAATTCATTGCTTCCCAATGATTTGAGATTATTTATGGACAAACGTAAATTTCCGGTTAACAGCCTGCTCGGAGTATTGTTGCTATTTTCCGTCTGGTTCGCCCCTGCTGACGCAAATCGTGTCTATACCCTTGCCATAGTGCCGCAGTCTCCAGAAATAGTGATCCATAGAGATTGGCAGCCGTTCCCGGATTATCTGACAAAAAAGCGAACCGCAGTGCCATGCTTCAGGCAGCGCAGTCTCCAGGGCCGGTAATGACGGATTACAGGAAGCACTATTCCCATTTATCCAGACCCGTTCTGGAAAAGTACATTGTTAGTATAAGCCGCTAGTTTATGACCATAACAAAAGACATTGGCAGGTCACTACTGCGCTTGCTACCCAGGCGGCTTGTAGTCCAGGTGCCTTTGTTGTTTGCGTTATTGTTGATTGCGGCAATAGGGGGTTACGCCTGGGTTACGGCAACAGGCCAGTCCAGGCTGGAGCTTGAAAATACACGCAGTCGAATTGGTGTTATGGCAAAAAATATTGCCATCAGTAGTGCCAATTATGTTCTATCTGATGGCGTCAATGACCTTGTCTCTCTGGAGCAACTCTTGTTAAAGGCCGCCGAATTTCCCGGCGTAGTCCGGATCCAGGTGACTGATCGTAGTGGCAAGGTCCTGGGTCATGTATATAAAGGGAATAAATTTACCCCGCAGGCTGTTTTTAACAAGACTAAAATTACCACACCAATATCCAACAAGATTTATATTGATGAGAAAAGTGATCGCCTGATTTACTGGCAACCTATAGGTGTTGCCGGATTGCCTGGCTGGGTCCGTATTGAACATGACCTGGCGGCTATCCAGACGGCCAAAGCGCGGATATGGCGTGACAGTCTTTTTGTTGCAACCTTGGCGATACTGTTTAGTGTATTACTGATTGTCTGGTTGATGCGAAGGCCAATACAGGTGATGCAGAAGGCCGCTGATTTTGCCAGGACCCTGGGGGATACTCATGGCAGACAACTGGACATGGCTCATGAGGCATTGGAGCTGGAAGAACTGACAACTGCTCTTAATTATGCTTCAACACGTCTGCATGAAACTTTGAAGATCCTCAAGGACCAGAAATTTGCCCTGGACCAGAGTTCCATCGTCAGCGTGGCCGATATTTATGGTTGTATTACCTACGCTAACGACAAATTCTGCGAGATCAGCCAATATCAACGGGACGAGTTAATTGGCCTGAACATGCATTTCCTGGCTGCGAAATATTATCCTGAGGAGTATTTCACAGAAATCTGGTCCATTATCAACAGTGGTCAGGTCTGGGAGGGCGAGTTAAGAAATATATGCAAGGACGGTAACATCTACTGGGTACATTCGGTGATTGTGCCGTTTCTGAATGAACTCAACGAGCCTTATCAATATATTTCCGTGCAGGCCGATATCACCAAGAGAAAGCTGGGCGAGGTCCAGGCGTTGAAATTATCCAGTGCGCTGGAACAAACTGCCGATGCGGTTTTGATTACCAATCGTAAAGGCGTCATCGAATATGTCAATCTGGGTTTCGAGCAAATTACGGGATACAGCAAGGAAGAGGCCATTGGCAAAACCAGCGCCATTGTCCGTTCCGGGAAACTGGACAATGCTTTTTACAAGCGCCTGTGGATGACTATAAACAGGGGCGATACCTTCCGCGATGTGTTTATTAACAAGAAAAATAGTGGAGAGATTTATTACGAGGAAAAAACCATTACCCCTATCAAGGATGAAGCTGGCGAGGTCATGTATTTTGTCTCTACGGGTATGGATATTACATCGCGTATGCATGACCAGAAACGCCTGTATCATCTTGCCCATCACGACATCCTGACTAACCTGCCGAATCGTATGTTGTTCATTGATCGCCTGGATCAGGCCATGGCCCGCGCCTCGATTCATGATCGTTTGGTGGCGGTAATGTTTCTCGACCTGGATCGATTCAAGGTGATTAACGATACCCTGGGCCACAATTCGGGAGATACCTTGTTGCGTATGGTGGCGGACCGGCTCATGGAGAGTGTGCGCCCGGGCGATACCGTGGCCCGTTTTGGTGGTGACGAGTTCACCATCTTGTTTGAGGATATCGCCAGCCAGGACGACCTGCTGGTATTGGCCCGGAAGATTATCTACCTGATGACCAATCCCTTCATTATTGAAGACCGCGAATTGTTTATCAGCACCAGTATTGGTATCAGCGTATATCCAAACGATGGCAATGACAGTATTACCTTGTTGAAGAATGCCGATAATGCCATGTATCGGGCCAAGGACGAGGGACGCAACAATTTCCAGTTTTATGCCTCGGAAATGGATAGTAATATGCTGGAACGCCTGGATATGGAAACCAGCTTGCGATACGCGTTGGAGAGAAAGGAGTTTGTGCTGCACTATCAACCACAGATCGATCTGCTGACCGGGAACATTATAGGCATTGAGGCATTGATTCGCTGGCAGAGCCAGGATTTTGGTCTGGTGCCGCCTGACGAATTTATCCCCATTCTGGAAGAAACCGGTATGATCATAGCAGTAGGAAAATGGGTGCTGAAAACCGCATGTGCTGATGCACGTCGCTGGATGGAAGCGGGGTTTGATAGCACCAGGGTTGCCGTTAACCTGTCGGCCAATCAATTTAATGATTCCAACCTGGTGGAGACCATACGCCAGATCTTGCTGCAGACCGGTTTACCGGCACATATGCTGGAACTTGAAATTACCGAAGGCATTATCATGCAGCAGACCAAGCGAACCAAGGAGGCGCTGGAACAACTAAATGCCATGGGTACCCACATTGCTATTGATGACTTTGGTACCGGTTATTCCTCTCTCGGCTACCTGAAGCGATTTTCAATCGATACCTTGAAGATTGATCGTTCATTTATACAAGACGTCAGCGCCAATCGTGATGATGCCGAGATTGTTAAAGCCATTCTGGCGTTGGCGCTATCTTTGAATTTTAATGTCGTTGCCGAGGGTGTTGAGAATGAGGCGCAGCTGGCCTTTTTGCGCCTATGGAAGTGTCAGTCTATCCAGGGTTATATCTACAGCAAACCGCTTCCCTTTGAGGAATCAATGAAATTGATACAAAATGATTCTGGACAACATACTCCGTTTGTATAGTTAATTTTGCCCACATGATAAATAGCACGAAATATCCGTATTGACAGAACAGGAATGGAAATATATTTCCTGGCCATCTGTTACCGTATGCGATTTTTGATACACTTGCATACCGATAAAATTTGTACGAGTTGTGAGCATGAGCAAGGCATTGTCCATAAAAGTAAAAATGACCCCTGAGAACAAGTGTGATTTCTGTACCAGTTCCACTTGTTGCACCTATGTTACCGAACCACTGGATACTCCACGCTCCATCGAGGATTTTGATTCCATGTTATGGCAGGTGGCCCATGAAAATACACAGATATACAAGGATGATGAAGGCTGGTTCCTGCTGGTCAATAACCGTTGTACATTTATTATGGATGATGGTCGCTGCGGTATTTATGAGACCCGTCCACAGGTATGTCGTGATCATACCAATGATGGTTGTGAATTTAATACACCGGCCGGCAAAAGTGATTTCGAGATATTCTTTCCTGATTACAAAACGCTATTAAAATATTGCAAGAAACGATTCAAGACCTGGGACAAGCGTTTCAAGAAGAAGTAGTGAAATACTAATCGATAATTTTCGGGATGATTTCCCGGAATGTGCTGATGGCGTCGAATTCGCCAGTAGGATTCCCGGCCTTTTTTGAATCGGGTTGTCTGACGGCCAGCAAATAGGCGATACCGTATTGTTGTGCTGATCGCAGAACCGGCAGGCTGTCATCAATAAACAGGGTCTTGCCCCGATCAAACGGCTCTCCGTGCTGCAGTTTGCCCCAGAAGCTATTATCCTCTTTCGCTACTCCGATATCATGGGCACTGATTATGGCATCAAAATATCCGCTAAGTTGCGTGCGCTCCATTTTCAGGGATATGCTTTTGCCGTGCGCATTAGTGACCAGGACAATACGTTTGTCGTGATGGCGGACGGCGCCAAGAAAGTCGACGACATGGGGGTGGATTGCAATCAGATGATCAACCTCCTGTTTCAGGGTCGGGATATCAAGATCGAGCGCATCACTCCAGTAATCCACACAGTACCAGTTTAATGTTCCCCGGATGGCCTCATAGCGGGAATAAATATCGGATTTGGCATGTTCTATTGAGATATTGTTTGTTTCGGCAAAGCGCTTTGGGACATATTCCAGCCAGAAATGGTTGTCGTAATGCAGATCCAGCAAGGTGCCGTCCATATCAAGAAAAACAGTATGGATTTTCCCCCAGTTAATCATGGCGCTGTAAGGCGAAAGAACGGATGAATTTTATGACGTAATATTGCATAGTGTGCTCCAGGAATATGACAACGGGGTTAACGATGATCAAACGTATTATATTTGTATTTTTGTTTTTATTCAGCCTTCATGCTATGGCGGCGCCGGTCTATGTCAGTACTGATTGGCTGGCCGGGAAGCAAGCCGACAAGAATGTCGTAGTAGTCGATATGAGTGCCTCGGATCTTCAGTATGCCCGCTTCCATATTCCGGGGGCTGTACGTTTGCCGTATCGGGCCCTGGTAAAGTACAACAAAGCCAAGAAATATCCTGTCCGTATCAGCAACAAGGAGTTGATTGTGCTGTTGGGGAGACTGGGCATCAGACGCAATAACCATGTCGTTATATATGATGATATGGGTGGTCTTGAGACGGGAAGATTATTTTGGCACCTGGAACAGATAGGTCATCCGGCGGTGTCGGTGGTCGATGGCGGATTGGTGAAGTGGATACTGGAGGGGCGCAAGGTCACCAATAAACCAGTGAAGCGCCTGGTGGTCGTCTACAAGGTCTCTGGCAAGGGTCTGATGAATGAGGCAACACTGGCCGATGTATTGAAGGCCTCGCATAAAAAAAGCAGCCGCTTGCTGGATGTTCGCACCATAGAGGAATATGTTGGTGATATACGCAAGGGTCGTGGCGGGCATGTACCCGGTGCGCTTTTGTGGCCATGGGACAAATCCCTGGACATTGCCGCCGGTTTTACCCGCCGCAAATCGCAACAGTTGTCGGTCGGTTTAGGCAAGCTTGGAATTGATGACAAGAACAAGCCGATTATTGTCTATTGCCGCTCCGGACATCGGGCAGCACAAAGCTATCTGGTTCTGCGCAGCCTTGGTTTTAACAAGGTGCGCCTGTATTCCAACTCCATGAATGAATATGGAAGTATCCGTACCGCGCCGCTGCGTCAGGGAACTAGTCCATAAAATCCGGGTCTGATGATTCAGGTGCTGATGATAGTTGCAGACAGCAGGAGGCGGAATGGCACAAACACAAAGCAATGTGGATGGTTTCCCGGAAACATTAATATTGGCGGGCCACCCCTTAAGGATTAATTTCTCTGATGCCGCCAGCAAGGCCCTTGCATTGCTGAGCCAGTCTCTGGAAATAGAGATGGAACTTTATTTTAGTTGCCTGATTCGTAAACGCGTCTATTTTCGTAACAATATCCGTAATGAGGTATTTTCCCGGACCATGCTGGGCGAGAAGCTGAGCGTCAGTTTCCGACCGGTCATGACCGAGGCATGCCTGATTGGTGACATTGAGGACGAACCCGGTGTTGAAATATTTCCCTTACTAAAAGGCGATGCCTTTGTGCCTAAATGGCTCACCGTTGATTACAGGCATGATCAATGGCAAGGCCAGTTTGGCTTCGATTAGTCACCCAGCCAGTCCTGAGCATCGGCCTGATTTTCAAAAACAATAATCTCGGCATCGGTAAATACGGCGCCTATCCAGGCCATCCATGATTTCCATTGATCGTTACTGATCACTGCGATGCGTTTGAAGTCATGGACATGTTTCCTGGTAAATTTCAGATCTTCCCAGGCGACATCCAGTGTAAAGCCCAGCATTTGTGTCAGATCGATTAATAAATTGATTGACTTTACGGATTCCAGATCAGAAGTTACTACTTGTTCGAATTCCTTATAGTCCTTGAGAGTAAATTCACCGTATACAAATACCTGGATCAGGTGGTGTTCGTCTTGAATGGCAATCATAATATTTATTATCGTTATAATTTAGTGAATGTTTTATATATAGGGATAGAATATAGAAAATGTGCTTTAGGTCAATAGTTTATCCCGGTTTTTTGCGCCCTTTTCCCAAATATATATATTTCCTTAGCTGAGACGAAGACCTTATAATCATGGTCTCAATATTGCCTATACTGTTGACATGAATAACAAAGACTATTGTGCCACTCTGGATCAGGTGGAGCACATAGCACTGGAGGCTGGTCGTCGTATCCTGGATGTCTATGACCAGGAATTTGATGTATCGGATAAAGAAGATGGTTCTCCTCTTACCGAGGCCGATAATGCGGCCAATAAAATTATTGTCAAGGAATTGAGCGCATTGACTCCGGATATACCGGTGCTAACCGAGGAATCCGAGTTCGTCCCCTATGAAAAACGCAAGGACTGGAACGAGTTTTGGCTGGTGGACCCGCTGGATGGCACCAAGGAGTTCATAAAACGCAATGGCGAGTTTACCGTTAATATTGCTTTGATAGCAGGCGGCAAGCCGGTACTGGGTGTGGTTTATGTGCCGGTGACCGGGGTTTGTTACAAGGCCTGTGCCGGCAAGGGAGCCTGCCGTCTTGACGGCAAGAGTGGTAAAGTAGAGCTCAAGGTTCGTACCTTTGGTGGAGACAGGCCCATTGTCGTTGCCAGTCGTTCCCACGCCAGTGAGGCCCTGCAAAGATACCTGTCCCGGCTTGGTGAACACGATATTGTCAGTATGGGGAGCTCCCTGAAGTTTTGTCTGGTGGCGCAGGGATCGGCCGATATCTATCCCAGACTGGGGCCAACCTCGGAATGGGATATTGCGGCGGCGCATTGTATTGTCGAGGCAGCTGGTGGCAAGATCACCGATACCAAGGGCCAGGCCCTGCAGTACAACAAGCCAGATTTGCTGAACCCGAAATTCCTGGTGAGTGGTGCCGGCGATTACGACTGGCTGCAATACCTTGACCCTTCCGACAGCGACTGATCCCCTTTACCTCGTGATTGACCAGGGTGGCCATGCCACCCGGGCACTGGTTTTTGATCAATATGGCTCGGTGCGGCATAAAGAGACCCGGGATGTGGCGGTGCAAAACCTGCAGCACGACAGGGTCGAGCAGGATCCGGATGAGTTGGTGCAATCGCTATTTGCGGTGCTTGAGCAAACAGGATCCCGCCTTGGTGATAAGACACGATGCATCAAGGCAGCGGCATTGGCGACACAGCGCTCCAGTATCGCCTGCTGGCATCGCGATAGCGGCAAGGCGCTCTCTGCCATTATCAGTTGGCAGGATCGCCGGGCTCGGAGTCAGACCGAATCCTTATCGCCATACGGTAACGATATCCACCGGCTTACGGGTCTGCGGCTATCGCCACACTATGGCGCCAGCAAGCTGCACTGGTGTCTGACAAATCTGCCGGCCGTGCAGCAGGCCTGGCAACAACAACAACTGGCCTGGGGCCCGGTGGCCTCATTTTTTTTATTCCATTTACTGGCCGAACATCCACACCTGGTCGATCCGGTAAATGCATCGCGCACCCTGTTATGGAACCGGCACACGGGTGAATGGGATGCGTCCCTGCTGCAATGGTTTGAAGTGCCCGGGGGACCCCTGCCGCATTGTGTTGCAAACCGATACCGCTATGGCCATATAAAATGTGGCCCGTGCTCGATACCGATGATGCTGGTTACTGGTGATCAGTCGGCCGCCCTGTTTGCCGATGGCATCCCGCAAAGCAACACCCTGTATGTCAATGTGGGCACCGGCGCCTTCGTGCAACATATTCAGGACCGTGAGCAGGATTGTGACGATACATTACTAAACAGCATGGTCTATAACGATGGCAGCCGTAGCTTTTATGCCCGCGAAGGTACCGTGAATGGTTGTGGTAGCGCCATGTCATGGGCGCAACAACAGCTGGGCATTGAACCGGACTGGCAGCAGCTGGCCGACTGGCTGCGGACGGTGGAGCAGCCGCCATTATTCATGAATGGCATCTCCGGTTTGGGCTCGCCCTACTGGCAGGCGCATTTCAATTCCGAATTTATCGGCCAGGCAGATGATGCAGGATGCATGGTTGCCGTCGTAGAGAGTATTGTTTTCCTGCTGGCGATCAATGTGTCACGCATCAGTTCTGCCGACAGTAGTATCGATCGCATACGTATCAGTGGAGGTTTGTCCAGGCTGGACGGTCTGTGTCAACGACTGGCCGATGTCACTGCATTGGTGGTATCTCGCACTGAAGAGACAGAGGCCACTGCACGGGGCGCCGCCTTTTTGTTAATGAATATGCCCGATGACTGGCCTGCGGCCGCGACCTCCCAGGCCTTCACACCCGCTAAAAACCAGGCATTATTAAATCGTTTTCATCGCTGGCAACAACAATTACAGGATCGCCTAGACCTTCGGTAGGATCAGGGTGCGGGTATCGGCACGCATCGTTCTGGGTGGCAGGCTGGTTCTGACGGCCTTGATAATTTTTTCGGCGGTGGCGCGGTAGGTCGTAAGTTTGCCGCCATAGACCGACAGGCAACGTGGTACTGCCGCATCGTCCAGTTGTAGTATTATCTCGCGGCTGCGGTGAAAGGCCGTACCCTTGCCTGAGGGCAGAAC
>CAJVXG010000022.1 GCA_913009215.1 uncultured Gammaproteobacteria bacterium
CGTTCACGATAAGTAATGCGTCCCTTGCTCAGATCGTAAGGCGTTAATTGTACGGTGACCTTGTCTCCAGTAAGGATGCGAATATAGTGCTTGCGCATTTTTCCTGATATATGTGCTGTGACGATATGACCATTTTCCAGTTCTACACGGAACAGGGTGTTGGGTAAGGTCTCAACTACAGTACCTTCCATTTCTATACTCTCTTCTTTGGCCACGAATTACCTGTACCTTTTTGCTAATGTTTGTTTGGTTTGATAAAGCTGATTTCATTGGCGGCGTATGATGCCGTATCTACGGCAGGGCGTAAAGGACAATGTCACTCATGGGGCTCCGGTGGTTCTTCATGATCTTGCCACTGTTCATCGTGGAACACCTGGAATGGACGATATTGGTTCTTGTAAGACATTTTGCGACAATCCTTGATCCAGTAGCCAAGGTAGAGCCAATCCAGTCCATTCCGGCGCGCATAATCGATTTCCAGCAGTATGCCGTAGACGCCCAGTGAGCGACTGGACAAGGCTGGGTCAAAGAAGGTATATACCGCCGAGAGGCCATCATTGATTTGATCCACGATGGCTATCATGGCCAGCACGCCGTCAAGCCGTAGCTCCAGGAACAAACCATTGATATGCCGGCTTAAAAGAAAATTTCGGTATTTCTCAGGATCGGGGTCATTCATGCTGCCATCGCTATGCCTTGCCTGCTGGTAACGTTTGTATAACTCGAAATGTTCATCACTGAATTCCGGCTCCAGCAGACACAGTTCCAGGTCCTGATTTTTCCGCCACACCCGTTTCTGGCTATGGCTATAAATAAATCTTTCCACCGGTATACGAACCGGAATACATGCCGAACACTGCTGACAATGGGGTCGATATACCAGGTCGCCACTGCGGCGAAAGCCATTTTGTAACAGGGTCAAATAGAGTCTGGTATCAATTTCGAAGGCGGGATCCACAAACAGGGAAGTAGATTGTTGCTCAGGGAGATAAACACAGTTATGAGGCTGTGAAATATACAGAGGCAAATGTTGCTCGCGGGACGAATTCATAGATTCAAAACAAAGTCGTTGTCAAATTGCCATAATCCGATTTTGTCCTGTTGCTCTAAACTTAATTCCAGTTTCTCCAAAAAGTCAGAACGACTTATTTCAACCGCGCCAAGACTGACAAGATGCGATGTCGTGACCTGGCAGTCAATCAGGGTAAAACCCCAGCGTCTTAATTGCTGTACCAGATGTATAAAAGCGGTCTTGGAGGCATTGCTGACCGTGCTGAACATGGACTCCCCAAAAAAACAGCCACCGATGGAAACACCATAGAGGCCGCCAACCAATGTGTCATCCTGCCAGGTTTCTACCGAGTGGGCATAACCCAGCTCATGCAGTTGCTGGTATGCCTCGATCATGTCATGCGTGATCCATGTGCCCGGTTCGTCCCGGGTTTGGCGCGGTGCGGCACAGCCTTGCAAAACATCTTTAAAGCATTGGTCCAGTGTAATCCTGAAAGGTTCCTTTTTCAGGATTTTTTTCAGGCTGCGTGAAATTTTCAGATCTTCCGGGAATAATGCCAAACGAGGATCGGGTGACCACCATAGTACGGGTTGGTCTGCGTTATACCAGGGGAAGATTCCCTGGCGGTATGCCTTGAGTAATTGTTTGTTGTTCAGATTGCCACCAACGGCAAGCAATCCTTCCGGTGTTGCTGATTCGACAGGCGGAAACTCGAAATTACTATTATTCATGACAACGAAGATGCCTTGAATGGCGTATGTTCATTCAGTTTATCAATTTCATAATCCACATCATTTTTCTCGTGCTGCAGGTATTCGGCGACGGCATTATTGAATTGGGGGTGCTTTAGCCAATGGGCAGAATAGGTTGGTGTTGGTAATAAACCTCTGGACAGTTTGTGACGTCCCTGGGCGCCCGCTTCAAAATATTGCAAACCATGTTGAATGCAATATTCAATCGCCTGGTAGTAGCAGAGCTCAAAATGCAACTTGTCGAATGATTGCAGACTGCCCCAGTAGCGTCCATAGAGCGTGTCGGCGCTTCGAAAAAACAGGGCGCCTGCTACGGGACGGTTTTCATGTCTGGCCAGAAACAGCAGGATATCGTCTGCCATGTTTTTGCCCACGGCATGGAAAAAATCGGCATTCAGATAGGGCATGGCGCCATGGTTGCGTATGGTGTCGATGTAGAATTGGTGGAATGTGTCCCATAGGGCTGGTGTAATATCCTTGCCGTTTAGAATTTCAATCGCGATGTTGCTTTCTTCGACATCACGTCGCTCGTGACGAATATTTTTTCGTTTCTTGGCGCTCAGGTTTCCCAGGTAGTTATTAAAATCGTGGTAGCCTTGATTAACCCAGCGATACTGATAGGTTTTTCGCTTCAGGTAGCCCAGTCTGTGCAGATCCGTTGCTTGTTGTTCGGGGCAGAACAACCAGTGTACCGAGGAGCACCCCAGGGTTTCGGCCTGGGCAAAGATCGTATCCGTGATCAGCGGCAGAATCCGGTCATGATTGGCATAATCCGACAACAGCAGGCGTGGACCGCTGGCGGGTGTAAAAGGTACCGCGGCTACCAGTTTGGGGTAGTACTCCAGGCCGGCGTGTTGATAGGCATTGGCCCAGGCCCAGTCAAATATATATTCACCGTAGGAATGAGTCTTCAGGTAAAGAGGGACAGCGGCCAACAGCGTTAATCGACTATTGTTCTCGAAGACCAGTAGATATTGCGGATACCATCCGCTTTGCCCGCCAACACATCCCGTGGTTTCCAGTGCCGCAAAAAATTCATGGCGCAGAAAGGGATTGCTGTCCGTGATCAGCCTGTTCCAGGAGTTGGTGGACAGCGGCTGGATGGTTTCGCTAAATTCAAGATACATAGACAGGAGTGTACCACCTGGATTTTTTTATGAGACAGGTGTCGATGTGCTGGATGTGGTATGTATTTTGTATGCTTAGTTGGTCATACACTGGAGATTTACAATGGGACGATTGATACGTACCGCAGACAAATTAGGCAATGTACTTATTGTGGCAGGGTTACTGGTCAGCTGGACTATTTCTGCCGCGGTTTTTGCTGGTATGGTTAATGGTTTGCCTGATGGCTTTGCCTACTTTCTGGCAGCATTTGCCATTTTGGCCACGCTCGGTGTATCCTTGATGTCAGGACCCTGGCATCGCTGCGGAGTAGTGGCGGCTATTACTGGATTTGCCCTGTTTGTCCCTGTCGGCCTCATTGGTATTTTTGGTATTCTGAGGACCATTTATCCTCCCTGCTACGAAGAATTCAACAGTCACAGCCACTAAAAAACCCGATTCATGTAATTTCCTCAGGGTTAATGACCCGAAACCTGTGCTGCGGTAACATTGCCGTCCAATTCTATTGCGAGCAATACAGAACATGGCGATATTGGTCGATAAGCAGACCCGGGTCATATGCCAGGGCTTTACCGGCAGGCAAGGTACTTTTCATTCCGAACAGGCGATGGCCTATGGCACAAAGATAGTTGGCGGCGTCACCCCGGGCAAGGGTGGGCGGGAACACCTGGGCTTACCGGTTTTTAACACGGTGCGGGATGCTGTGGAGGCCACGGCCGCCGATGCCAGCATGATTTACGTGCCCGCGGCCTTTGCGGCCGATTCCATACTGGAAGCTGCCGAGGCCGGTATCCGTGTCATCGTCTGTATTACCGAGGGCATCCCGGTACAGGATATGCTCAAAGTAAAATCCGTATTGGAGCATTATGATGCCTGTCTTATTGGACCCAATTGTCCTGGCGTAATTACACCGGGCGCCTGCAAGATTGGCATTATGCCGGGCGACATACACCAGTCCGGCAACATCGGCATTATTTCCCGTTCCGGCACACTGACCTATGAGGCCGTACACCAAACAACAGAAGTGGGCCTGGGGCAAAGCACCTGTATTGGTATTGGCGGTGATCCGATCCATGGGCTGGATTTTATCGATTGTCTGAAGCTCTTTGAGCAGGACGACCATACCGCCGGTATAGTCATGGTCGGTGAAATTGGCGGGCAGGATGAAGAAATGGCGGCGGACTATATACGGGACCATGTCAGCAAACCGGTGGTGGCCTACATCGCCGGGGTCACTGCCCCCAGGGGCAAACGTATGGGCCATGCAGGCGCCGTTATTTCCGGTGGCAAGGGTACGGCCGAAGAAAAGTACCAGGCACTGGAGGCAGCGGGTGTGCATACCGTTCGATCACCCGCAGACATAGGCCTATGTATCAAAGATGTGCTGGGCTAGCTCATGACCGAACGCTTACGCATTGTCATCGGCCAGCTTAATTTCCTGGTCGGTGATATCGATGGCAATACCGACAAGATGATCGAAGCCATGACTACGGCAAGAGATGCCATGCAGGCCGATCTGATGGTCTTCCCGGAATTAAGTATGACGGCCTATCCGCCGGAAGATTTACTACTGCGTACCGATTTGTATGAACAGGTGGAAACCGGTTTACAGTGTATTCTCAATTCAGTAACAGGTATTGATGTCGTCATTGGTTATCCCTGTTTGCAGGCTGGCAAGCGATATAATGCTGCCGCCGTGCTACATGAGAAAACAATAGTCGCAACCTATTTTAAGCAAACCCTGCCGAACTATGCCGTGTTTGACGAGGAACGTTATTTTATTGCCGGTACCGAGACTTGTATTTTTGATGTCAAGGGTTACAGGCTTGGTCTCACCATCTGTGAAGATCTTTGGCAACCACACGCGGTACAGCAGGCCGTGGGGCAGGGTGCGGAATTGATAATTAATATCAACGCCTCTCCGTTTCACAGCAACAAGAAGCAGGAAAGGATGCGCATAGCGAAGGCGCGCGTACAGGAAAATAAAGTGCCCATCGTCTACGTTAACCAGGTTGGCGGTCAGGACGAATTGGTTTTTGATGGCGGATCTTTTGCCATGGATGCGGCCGGCAATGTGTTTACCAGCGCCAGGGAGTTCGAGGAAGAGCTGGTGCTGGTGGAGTTTGATGGTGGTGTATCGGGGCCGCAGCCGGTTGCCAGGCCGTTACATCAAAATAATAATCTGGAAAAAAGGGTCTACCAGGCGCTGGTCATGGGCGTGCATGATTATGTGCATAAAAACAGGTTTCCCGGTGTGGTCATCGGCTTGTCCGGTGGTATCGATTCGGCACTAACCTGTGTTATCGCGGTGGATGCCCTGGGCGCGGACAAGGTGGAAGTGGTATTGATGCCGTCACAATATACCGCCGATATGAGCCTTGAGGATGCCCGCGAGGAGGCAGAAATACTGGGTATGCAGAATGTCTGTGAGATATCAGTTACTAATATTTTTCAAGCCGTGTTGTCCAGCCTCGAGGAGGAGTTTTCCGGGTTGTCGGCAGATACGACCGAGGAAAATATTCAGGCCCGTATACGGGGGATGTTGTTAATGGCCATTTCCAATAAGTCCGGGAAACTGGTTTTGACCACCGGAAACAAGAGTGAGATGGCGGTAGGGTATGCCACACTTTATGGGGATATGGCCGGAGGCTTTGCCGTTATTAAAGATGTACCCAAGACTCTGGTCTATCGTCTGGCGCAATATCGTAATTCTGTCTCCATGGCCATTCCACAAAGAATCATCGAACGGGAGCCCTCGGCCGAGTTGGCGCCAGAGCAGAAAGACAGTGATAGCTTGCCCCCTTATGAGACTCTTGATCCTATTATCGAACGATATGTTGAGCTTGATGAATCTGCTGAGGCCATTGTCGAGGCAGGATACGATGCTGATATAGTACGTTCAGTAGTGGCGATGATAGATCGTAACGAATACAAGAGGCGACAGGCGGCACCAGGCGTGCGTATCAGTGCGAAGGCCTTCGGTCGTGATCGTCGTTATCCCATCACTTCCGGATTCAGGCACAGATTGTAGGTTTCGGCATGTTTTTACGCAGATGCTTGTCAGGTATGGGTTGGGTGAGTAGGTTATTTTGTCTGGATACGATACAATTTTAGGTAATAATGGTGATTAACAAACATTTGGGAAAAAACAATGAAAAAGATTGAGGCAATTATCAAGCCATTTAAACTTGATGATGTGCGTGAAGCCCTGTCAGAGGTGGGAATTACGGGGCTGACAGTTACTGAGGTGAAAGGTTTTGGTCGACAGAAGGGTCATACCGAACTTTATCGTGGCGCCGAGTACGTTGTCGATTTTTTACCCAAGGTCAAGCTGGAGGTGGTTGTCAAAGAGGATCAGCTGGATCGCTGTATCGAAGGCATTACCAATGCGGCACAGACCGGGAAAATTGGTGACGGCAAGATATTTATCACCTCGGTGGAGCAGGTTATTCGTATTCGTACCGGTGAACAGGGTGAAGATGCGGTTTAGAACTATATTTTCTTCATGGTTTTAACTTTTGGTTTACCACCGGTTACGATCAGTTTATCTACCTTTTCAATATAGCGGCTCTTCGGAAAGTTCTTCTTCAGTACGCGCAGGCTATTTTGCGCAAGCCTGGTCATACCTATTTGTTTATAGGCCATGGCCTGTAAACCCAGGGCGTCTTCTATAGAAGAGGTACGTTGGTATTGCTGTAGTACGTTTTTGCAGCGATTGATGGTGGCGATATAGGCGCCACGTATATAATAGAATTTAGCAACATGGATTTCGTATTTGGCCAGGTTATTGAATAAATAAACCATGCGTTGTCGCGCATCAGGCGCATAACGACTGTTTGGAAAACGGGTTACCACCTCTTTGAAGGAGACGAAGGCGCGTTTTGCAGAGGTCGAGTCACGATCGGACTGGTCACCTTTGCCTGTCATCAGGCGATCAAAGAAGGTGCGTCTGCCATGAAAATCGGCCAATCCCTTCAGGTAATAAATATAATCAATACGCGGGTGGGTGGGATAAAGTTGCAGGAAACGATTGGCGGTGCTGATCGCCAGGGCTTCTTGTTCACTCAGATAGTAGCTATAGGCCTGTTCCATCAGGGCCTGTTCGGCATATCGACCGTAGGGGTAGCGTGCCTCAATGAGGCTGTAGTATTTGATGGCTTCCTCGTAATTCTTTTTTGCACGCTGTTTGCGTGCTTCACTGTATAATTTCTGTACTGACCAGTCTTTGGTTTCGTCGAGATTATTTTTGCCACAGCCGGCTGATAATAATGATACGGCAAGCAGCAAGATCAGGATGATATGATTTGTAAAACGCATAAATTTATTCCACCTACATTAAAAGCGGGTGAAGCTTAACGCGAATCGTTTCGATGGTGAAGCCTTGAATACCAAAGCGGATGAAAATCTGAAAAGCACACATATGACGCTGGAAATACCGGATTCCATGGCCGGTGGGCGGCTGGACAAGGTGCTGTCCAACCTGCTGGATGGCTATTCACGCAGCCAGATTCAGCAATGGATCAAGTCCGGTCGAGTGCTGGTAGATAATGAGTTTATGCGTAACCGGGACAAGGTCGCTGGCGGCGAACATGTTGTCATTGAGCCCGAACTGAAAGCGGAACCCTCCTGGAAGCCAGAACAGATTCCTTTGGATATCGTTTATGAAGACAAGGCCGTACTGGTGATTAATAAGCCAGCGGGCCTGGTAGTGCACCCCGGGGCAGGTAACAGCGACGGCACCCTGTTAAATGCGCTGCTCTATCATGACAGCACATTACAACATTTACCACGCGCGGGTATCGTTCACCGTCTGGATAAAGATACTTCAGGTATTATGGTGGTTGCCAGAACCGAAGTGGCGCGCCTGAATCTGATTGCTCAACTGGAGACAAGAACCTTGCACAGGCAGTACAAGGCGGTGGTGCAAGGCCTGTTGGTTGCCGGAGGCAGCATTGATGAACCCATTGGGCGCCACCCGGTGTCACGGATAAAAATGGCGGTCAGCACCAGGGGCAAGACCGCCATTACTCATTATCACGTCATTGAGAAATACCGGGCCCATACCCTGATCGATGTCAGGCTGGAGACAGGACGCACCCATCAAATACGGGTACATATGGCACACATTCAGCACCCGATTGTTGGTGATCGGGTCTATGGTGGGCGCATGAACCTTCCGGCAGGATGCAGCGATCCTTTAATAAAGACATTGCAGCAATGGAAAAGGCAGGCCTTGCATGCCCATACACTGGGTTTCAATCACCCGGACGACGACAGCTTCTGTACCTGGTCTGTGGAAATACCGCACGATATGCAGGAGTTAATATTGGCACTAAAAAAAGATTCAGCGTCGGTATAGCCGCTTCTTTGATCTCCCCTGCAAAGTGTCTATGCTTAAAGTGTAGCGGTACCTTAGGTTTATTGGGCGACGTGGAAAAGAAAGAATTACTCAAGGCGGCAGACCGGTTTACTGACCCGAAGGAGAAAGAGGCCTTTATTCGGTTGTTGATGGGAATGTCTGGTGCCAATGCAGAAGAGCGTGTAAAGCAGCAACAAAAACGACGTAATTTACTGATCCTGGTTTTGGGAGGGTTTTTCCTCTTGCTGTTTATTGCCTATATTCAGATCAAAAATATGATCTGAGGCAAAAGATTGCGAATTGTTTTTACGGTGTACTATGTTATGGATTAGTATATTAGAGAATATTGCTCTCTGACCGGTTCTTCTTCTCCCTTTTGGCTAACAGACCGCAAGATGCCGCAAGGGTCGAACAGCGCAGTAGAACCAGGTCATGTGTGAGGGGATAATCCGCTTTAAGTTAAGAGAAAAATATGTGTAAATTATACAGCTATACATTAATGCTCATTTCTGTCGGCATCATTTCGTTATTGGTAAATGATGCGGCTATTGCTGGCAATAAGAACAGTGGTGTCATGCTTGCCACTAAACAGTCGTCGTTAAATACCATATCCACACAAAAACGAACTTACACATCTGTAAGAAAGCAACAGGGAAGAATAGTACTTGATACAAAAACTCCGAGGTCTGTAAAAGCATCAAAAACAACAGGCAAAAAAGCTGAACAGAATGACCTCAATTTCAGATCTTTAAAGAAGAAAGCCAGAACAGTTATTCCAGAACACTCACCAGAATGGAGTAATCAACGCACAGCTGACCCGGGTGAAACATTATTAAAGATTCAGAACAGAAATAAACAGATAAGAAAAAACACAACGAGGAAATTACCTGCATCAAAAAAACCTAAGATTCCAGCACATAAAATAAAATCGCCCTGAAGATCCAAAAGGGATCAAGTCTGTACTTATACTATTACCTATAGTGCTTTGGCACGGTAAATCCCACTCCCAAGTGCACCACCAACACAAAAAGCAGCAGCACACGTAGGATGCGGTGAGTTTGCGAACCGCATCAGTCGAGAACAATGACAGAATACCGCAGAACACAGGTCGAAGGTGCAACATACTTCTTCACCGTAAATTGCGCCGAACGTCATGGCAATCATGTGTTGGTAAACCATATAGTTTTACTGCGGCAGTCTTTCCGAAAGGTGAAGATTGACCATCCATTCAAGATTGATGCAATGGTTGTTTTGCCGGATCATATGCACTGCATCTGGACCCTGCCACCGGGCGACGCTGACTATAAAACACGATGGGCTTTGGTCAAGGCGGATTTCTCCCGCGGCATTCCGCAAGGGGAAAGACGTTCCCAAAGCCGTATGAAAAGGGGCGAGCGTGGAATCTGGCAGCGCCGGTATTGGGAGCACCTGATCCGGGATGACCGGGATTACCAGCGGCATGTCGATTATATTCATTGGAATCCGGTTAAACACGGATGGGTAAATCGGGTCAGGGATTGGCCGCATTCAAGTTTCCACGCGTATGTACGACAAGGGATTGTTTCGGTAGATTGGGCCAGTGAGCCAGATGAAGGCATTAAAACAGGAGAATAACCCGATCGATGCGGTTCGCCAGCTTACCGCATCCTACGTGCTATAGTCAGATCAAAAGTATAATCTGACGCACTTAATTTATCAGCTAACAATTTTATCACCCCTTTTCCTGATTATGTGGATTCAAGCCAACTGGCCAGCCGCAACACACATCCATGCCGTCACCACAACCCGTGTCGGCGGTTTTAGCCTTGCTCCGTACGATAGCCTGAATCTGGCGACACACGTTGGTGATAAACCGGAACTGGTTGAGAAAAACCGTCATAAATTAACCGGGGCGTTGTCGATGCCGTCAGCGCCGATTTGGCTAAACCAGGTGCACGGTTCAGTCGTGGTCGAAGCCAATGAAGCTAATCTCGATAAAGAAGCAGACGGTAGCTATACCCGTACACCCGGTATTGTTTGCGCCGTATTGACGGCCGATTGTTTACCCATTTTTCTTAGTGATGAGGCAGGACAGCAGGTTGCGGTGTTGCATGCCGGATGGAGGGGTCTGCATGCCGGGGTCATTGCATCGTGCATCAAGGAGTTTGCTGTGTCGCCGGAAAGTATAATGGTATGGCTAGGTCCAGCTATTGGCCCCGAGGAATTTGAGGTTGGCAAAGATGTCTATACTGCGTTTATATTAATTGATAGCGGTTTTGCAGAATATTTTGTGCCATGCGCGGAGAATAAGTGGTTGGCAAATATCTATGCATTGGCGACCAGACTTCTGCACCGGTCGGGGGTGGTATCGATCCATGGTGGCGAATATTGTACCTATACGGAACCAGACAATTTCTTTTCCTACCGGCGTGATGGTCGGTGTGGTCGAATGGCATCATTGATATGGATGGATGCAAACAAAAAATAGGGTATGATGCCGGCCTTTTCCGGGCGGTGGCGGCATGAATGAGCTTCTAATCTGGATCATCGGTTTTACCCTGTTGGGCGGTGTGCTCGGCGTTGTTACTGCCTCGTTTTTCCTGTTGTTGCCTGTAGGCTTCCGTAACAGAATGTTGCCATCGCTCGTCAGTTTTGCCACAGGCGCATTGTTGGGCGCTGCATTTCTGGCTCTGTTGCCTCATGCCATAGAGAATACCCATGGGGTTGGCGCCCACAAGATTGCAATCACTATCCTGACAGGCATTATTGTATTTTTCCTGATGGAAAAGATGGTGTTGTGGCGCCATTGCCATGCTCACGAATGCGAGGCCCATGACCTGGCACACGAGCAGGGAAAAAAGAAGGCCGTGGGGCAGTTAATTCTGGTGGGAGATACGATTCACAATCTGGTGGATGGTGTTTTGATTGCAGCCGCCTTTATGACCGATATCCATCTCGGCGTGGTAACCAGTCTTGCTGTGATAGCCCATGAAATACCACAGGAACTGGGCGACTTTGCTTTGTTGCTACACAGTGGTTTTAGTCGTGGCAAGGCCATGTTGTTTAACATGATCTCGGGACTCAGCACCGTGCTTGGTGGTATTGTCGCCTATTATTCCCTGTCTGTGAGTCAGCAATTAGTGCCTTATGTGCTGGCCCTGGCGGCCTCCAGCTTTATTTATATTGCCGTGGCTGATTTGATACCTGGATTGCACAAACGGGTGGAAGCGAAGGCCACCTTGCAGCAAATGATCTTGATACTAAGCGGTATTGCGATCATCTATACATCACACACCTTCCTGCATTAGGAAATTACAAGTGTATGTACCCCTTTTTCAGCAGGCGTTTTTCTTCGCTAGGTCCGTAGGGGACTATCTCGATAAATGAAGGAATTTCATTGTCCTTGATTTTCATTAGGCGCATCCGGGTTCGACAAATTTTTATATCGATTATTTTATCTTTGTCGAGT
Source organism: uncultured Gammaproteobacteria bacterium (assembly GCA_913009215.1). Classification (GTDB taxonomy): domain Bacteria; phylum Pseudomonadota; class Gammaproteobacteria; order Acidiferrobacterales; family CAJVXG01; genus CAJVXG01. The sequence continues at coordinate 11,697 of CAJVXG010000022.1, forward strand.
TTCCTGGCACGGTCGACGATCTTTTTAAAGACTCGATAATTCTTTTTAGTAAAAAAACCAACTTCGGGGCCATGGAGCACAAGTGCGATACCTGTCTTCCTGGTATCATTGTATAGTTTGCCGGATAATTTTTCGGCACGCGCAAACAGGGCATTAATTTCTTTTTTACTATGCAGGGTAACGCTTAACATGTAGCGTTTGTTTTTATCAGCCTGTAGTCGGCCCTGCGGAATAGTACCGACCGTACCAGAACCCGCAACCGGAGTGTTGGTGCTATTAGCTGGCGCCAGAAAATAAACACCGATACCGGCTACCAGCACCAACAAGGAAATAATGAAAATCTGTTTTGACATTTGTTGTGTTTAGCGAAGTCCGGGTTGCTTACAGTAGTATAACCAGAGCCATGCAATTTCTCCGCATGGATCAATTAAACCAGATAAATCAGAACATTAGAGATCAGAGAGTTGCATGGATAGTTCGACTGCGCTGATATTCTTGGTTAAATCACCAATGGAAATATAGTCAATACCGGTTTCAGCAACGGCGCTAATATTGTCCAGGGTGATATTACCCGAGACTTCCAGTTCTGCTTTTTTATTATTTAGTGCCACGGCCTGGACCACATCACTGTAATTAAAGTTATCCAGCAATATTCTTTTTGCTCCGGCATTGAGCGCTTCTTCCAGTTCTGCCAGTGATTCGACCTCAATTTCTATCGGCGTCTCATCTTTGGATAATGCCAGGGCCTTTTCAATAGCGGCCTTAACAGAGCCGAGGGCGCGGATATGATTTTCCTTGATCAAAACGGCATCGAACAGTCCCATGCGATGGTTGTAGCAGCCGCCATGACGAACCGCATATTTCTCTGCCTGTCGCCACCCCGGTATTGTCTTTCGTGTATCCAGTACTTTTGCATTGGTTCCTTCTGTGGCATTGGCATAACGTCTGGCCTTGGTGGCAATACCGGACAAGGTCTGCAAAAAATTCAGCGCCGTTCTTTCACCAGTCAAAAGAATGTGGGCCGGACCCTTGATATGACAAATAATGTCACCGTCATAAATCAGCTCACCTTCTTTCTTGCGCCAATGGACTTCGCATTGCCGATCCATCTGATGATATACCTCATTGACCCAGGGTGTTCCGCAGAGAACAGCATGCTGGCGACTGATTATTTTGGCCATGCCTGTCACCTGTTCTGTTAATAGTGCTGCCGTCAGGTCACCACTACCAATATCCTCCTGTAATGCCTGTTGTACCTGTTGTGTAATATTGTCAGGGAGTTTGTCCATTAATTGAATATCCGGAAACAGCAGTCTGTGAAATGTGAGTGAGGATTTTACTCTATGAGCTTTACTTGTACAGGGGGTACAATCGCCGGCAATGGAAAAATCGGTCACAATTTAATCATTCCAGGTAATAATCGATTGTACATATATATCTACATTACATTATCCGTTGTAGTTTTGTTGTCTGGAAGTTTTTTCTTCTGGCGCTGGGTGCTAAGGCGATGCGAGCAGGCCTGTCGCGCGGACTGGGGCAGCGTATGGCTGAATCGCCTGGATGGACTGAATCGAATATTTTGTCGTAGTTTTCATAAATTGCGTCATGATTCAATGGCGCTGGGGTCCGATGGCGGCGTCTTGCTTGCCAGTAATCATGTATCCGGGCTGGACCCGTTGTTGCTGGTGGCGGCCTGTGATCGCCCTTTGCGTTTTGTCATTGCCAGGGAACAATATGAACGCTGGTGGTTACGATGGCTGTTCAAGGCGATGGGATGTATTCCAGTGGATAGGGGGAAAAACCCGAGAAGCGCATTTCGTGTCGCGCTTGAGGCACTGCACGATGGCGAGGTTGTGGCCATATTCCCTCACGGCCGCATCCATTTGTCTCATCAGCCACCGGCACGCCTGAAAAGGGGGGTGGCGCTACTGGCGCAATTGGCCTCGGTGCCGGTGCTGCCCTTGCTGATAGAGGGGGTTCGTGGTCAGGGTATGACTGTCGCCGCCGTGTTGATACCCAGCCGGGCCAGAATTACCATTTTTGAGTGCATACATTTTGGCAAAAACGCTTACGTCGGTATGCAACGGCTGGCAGAACGTATTGGCGGGATTGCCACTGCCCCGGAATAAGCCACAGTTCCTTCACTTGGCCGCTTAATGCGCTAGGCTTGTATTATATAGAAAAAACAGCGAGCTGTTTTTGATAGCGATGGAGTCCGTTTTGGCCAAAAAAAAGAATAAACACAAATCCTTCAAAGACAGTGTCGACCAGATGGTCGATCGCGCTATTGCTGTGATTGGTATTGATGCGGGCATGGCCGAGGCCATCAAGGCCTGTAATTCCGTGATCCAGGTCCGTTTCCCCGTGAACCTGCAAGGCCGGATTGAGGTCTTTACCGGCTGGCGCGCCGTGCACAGCACCCATCGCCTGCCCGCCAAGGG
>CAJVXG010000023.1 GCA_913009215.1 uncultured Gammaproteobacteria bacterium
ATCAATACCAAGGGCATAGGCCGCTCCATCTTCAAGCAAACATTGGTGCAAGTAGCCTACGCCACAGCCTATTTCGAGCAGTTTGGCGTTTTTGATTCCAGCCCGTTTCAGGCCCTTGACCAGCTGATGTTGGCAGGGTTCGAGCCCCTTCTTTTGGAAGCGCTTACGATAGCGCTTGGCAAAAAAAGAAAAAAAGCGACCCGCCGCATTGGCGTGAGTACAACAACTCATAATGATTCCCCGTTACCGGTATTTATCCATTTATTGACGTGGGTCAAAACTGGAAAAGTTTTAGTAATTAGTATTATACAAGTAGATTGCTGTTTGCCTGCCCTTATCTTAAGGGCCAATGGCAATGCCTTTACAATTCACCTTGAGGCTTGCATGCCTGAGTAAGTCAAAAGGTGACGCATTAAACCCTGGCTCATGGACTTGGGTATAGCCTCCCTCCGGTGCCTGACTGGCGGGAGGTTTCTTTTTGGTAATTTATCTAGGTTTGCCAGAAATAATAATATTTAATTATTTCAATAAGTTATGGTGCAGAATATTATTTTATTTATGAAAAAATAAACTGTTCAGCCTCGGTTCAGAGTGGTTTTCGTATGCTTCCTGGTAGCAGCACAAGCAGAATCTAACTTGGAGGCAAGATCATGAATACAATCAGTGACTACAGCAAAATCGTATTGGTTACTTTGGCCGTTTCCAGCGTCAGTATACCCGTAGCGAGCCAGGCGGGTAGCTTTAGCCCGGCCATGCGTGATGGCGGTCATCGTGGCACCGCAGCCGTCAGGCCGAATCGTCAGTATCGGGGTAGTGCGGCTCGTTATCAACGTCGTGCTTATCGCAGTGGTGTTTCTGTTCGCTCGGGGCGCCGCTATGGTTACAGCAGAGCACCCCATAGCCGCCCCTATGGACGCTATTACGGCGGCTATAATATTCGGCACAATCGCCCATTTTACCGTTATGGTTATTACCCCCGGTACTATGGCTATTACCCTCGGTACGGTGGTTATTATCGAGCTTACTATGGGCATTATCGTCGACATGGCAGGAGGTTTCGTTTCTAGTGCGGGCATAACAACGGGGCCAATCAGGCCCCGTTTTTTTTGGCGGAGCGACTGGCATAAACCTTGCAATATCCATGGATTAAAAGCATGACTTAAAGGCTGCCGGCAGAAAACCTTGATGAACGCGAATAATACAATTTACGACCAAGGCTTAAAGCAGCAGGCAGGGAGAGGTTCATGGTCACTATGAAACATCAGGATTGCGTTGTGAGGTATTATCCGGACATGATCGTCATCGATGGTGATGCAGAGACTATTCATGTCGAGGCAGATAGTATTTTACGACGTTTTGCCGCCAGCAGTCGGGCCTTGTTGATTGCCGAAGACACCGGTGACCACATTGTCCTGAAGACCAAAGAAGATCAGGCCTGACAGTCCTCAGGAGGTCCTTGCCAGATTCCATGAGGAAGTCTTAAACCAGGCGCTGAGTTCATCAGCCGATAAGGGGCGACAAATATGATAACCCTGTGCGGCGTTACAACCCAAGGTGGTAAGTTTCTCCAGAGTTTCTTTGTCTTCTACGCCTTCGGCGATTACCTGATAACCCAGGCCATGCGCCAGCTTGATGGTGGAATTGACAATAATGGCATTGTTTTTTTCATACAGCATGCCCATCACAAACGACTTGTCGATCTTGAGATTATCCACTGGCAGGTCTTTGAGGTAGGCTAGCGAGGAATACCCCGTGCCAAAATCATCAATCGATAGTTTTATTCCCAGGTGATCCAGGCTTTGCAGGATGGCCTTGGCCTGATCCGGTTCTACCATCATGGCGCTCTCGGTAATTTCCAGCTCCAGGCGGGACGGGTCCATTTCCGATTCTTCCAGCATGTTCAGGATGTCCTGGACTATATGCTGGTCGTGTAGGTTACGCGCTGATAAATTGACTGCGATGTTGAGATGGATGCCCTGTTCATGCCACTTCTGGTATTGACGAATAGCGGTTTTAAGCACCCATTGTGTTAATGGCTTGATCACTCCGCTTTGCTCAGCCAGAGGGATAAATTCGATGGGTGGGATGATGTTGTGCTTTTGGTGATTCCAGCGCAGCAGGGCCTCGACACTGGTGATACGGTGGTTTTCCAGATCCACTTTGGGTTGGTAGTGCAAGGATAACTCGTTATTTTCGATGGCTTGTCGCAGGTCGCTGATCAATGCCAGCCTGCGTAAACTGTAGGGATCGTCCTTGGGGGTGTAGAAGCTGATCTGACTGCCTTGTTTCTTGGCCTTGTACATGGCCATTTCAGCACGCATGATCAGGGTTTCAGGATCATCCCCGTGATTTGGGTACAATGCTACGCCAATGCTGGCTTCAATGCTCATACTTAGTTTAATTTCATCAATATAAAAAGGCAGGTGAAATGAATTCATAACATTGTCCAGACAGCGGGCGACGGAACCCGTGTGGGCTATCGACAGGACGATGGCAAACTCATCACCGCCGAAACGGGCAATGGTATCGGTTTCGCGCACCACCTTTCGTAATCTTGGTTCTATTTGTTTCAGGATTATGTCGCCATATTCGTGTCCAAGGGTGTTGTTAATTTCTTTAAACCGATCAATATCAATCAACAACAGTGCAATGGACTTTTTATTCCGTTTGGCGGAGGCGATAGTCTGTTGCAGGCGATCGTAGAGCAGGGTGCGATTTGCCAATCCAGTGAGTGGATCGCGTAAAGATCGGGCGAACAGTTCATCGTCTCGAATACTGTATTGTCGTTTGATGATGCTGAAAACAATCCCGATGATTATGATGATCATCAGTAGTCCGAGAACACCGAGGACAAGAAATACGGTACCCAGTTCCAGGGTTGAGCGTTCGATTAATACGAGTTTATACGCATCGCCAGGAAGCGAGGCAGAGGCCCAAATATATTTTTGATTATTAATGTTGAGGAACCCGTTTTTTTTGTCTGCACTTTGTTGCGAGGAGGCCAGACTCTGGATTTTTTGCAGGAACGGTTTTGGCAAGGAGCGGCTATATAGTGTTTGCTTTACTCCATCAATGTTACGCTGCAAATAGTAAAAACTGTTTTGTGACTCGTATCTATGCAGAGAGCGTTTTAAGTCAGGATCGGCTTGTTTGGCAAGGTCGAGCACCTGTATGCGAGCATGCCGGTCTAGTGCCGATATTTCCCGAGCCAGAAAAGCCGTAGAGGTGGCATCGTAGGCGATATAACCGATTGTCAGCATGAAAACACTGGCAATGGCGATCAACTCAAAGATTCGTTTGAGGGGTATACCCTTAATACTCGACGGCATTGATTAGCAACCTTGTCTTGATGCCCAAACAGGCTTCCTGATCCTTAAATTATAAGCAAGAACCATGCCTTACTGCAGCCAGAAAAAGCCTTAATTCTGAGCGATTAACAGTGTAATTTATGGTGTTCAATCAGGAGATTGCACCGATATGGTGCATCCAAGAAGACACCAGCCACCGATTTCTGCTATATCGGCTGACAATTTTTGCCTACAACACAGACAGTCGGCTTGAGGATTTCTTCTGGTCGGCAGGTGATTTTATGTCGGTATGTTTTTGCAGAAAGGATTGTATGGCATAGAGAATGCCGTTGCTGTCCAGCCCGGCCTCTTCCAGTAATGCCTCACGGGTGCCATGCTCCTGAAAGCGGTCTGGCAGGCCCAGGTTGAGTATGGGCAGATTGATGTCCTGACTGGCAAGAAATTCATTAATGCCGCTGCCGGCACCACCGGCAACTACATTTTCTTCAATAGTCACGAACAACCGGTGGCTTGAGGCCAGCTGCAGAATCAGGGCCTCGTCCAGAGGACGGACAAAGCGCATATTAATCAGTGTGGCATCCAGGTGATCAGCAGCAATACGGGCCGATTCTACCGTGGTGCCAAATGCCAGGATGGCGATGTCATTACCTTTACGGCGCGTTTCTGCCTTACCAATGGGCAGGGCCTGCATATTCTTATTAATTTTGACACCGCAACCCTTGCCTCTTGGGTAGCGTACCGCGGCCGGCTGTTCCAGTTTAAAACCGGTGTAGAGCATTTGCCGGCATTCATTTTCATCCGCAGGCGCCATGACCACCATATTTGGCAAATTACGCAGAAAGCTGAGATCAAAAATGCCGGCATGGGTAGGGCCATCTGGGCCGACTACGCCGGCACGGTCAATGGCAAATAGCACCGGGAGCTTTTGTAATACGATATCGTGAATGACCTGATCGTAGGCCCGTTGCAGGAAGGTCGAGTAAATGGCGACGACGGGCTTGGCGCCCTCACAGGCCATACCACCAGCCAGGGTGACGCAATGCTGTTCGGCAATACCGACATCGATATAACGCTCCGGATATTGTTTGGCAAACTCTACCATTCCGGATCCCTCACACATCGCTGGAGTAATGCCTATCAGCCGATCGTCTTTGGCTGCCATATCGCAGAGCCAGTCTCCAAACACCTGGGTATAGCTTGGTGATGAGGTCGACCTGGATTGTTTTGCGATAATACCCACCTTGGGGTCGAATGGGGTGACCCCGTGGTATTTGACCGGGTCGGCTTCTGCCGGTGCATAACCCTTGCCCTTGCGGGTAACGACATGTAACAACCGCGGTCCTTTCGTTTTCCGCAGGTTCTGCAGAATGGAAACCAGGGTAGGCAGGTCATGACCGTCAATGGGGCCTATATAGTTAAAACCCAATTCTTCAAACAGGGTGCCCGGTACCACCATTCCCTTCATATGTTTCTCGGTACGGAGGGCCAGTTCGCTCATTTGCGGGATATGACTCAAGACCTTTCTGCCACCTTCGCGGAGCGTGGTGTAGAACTTGCCGGACAACACCTTGGCCAGGTATTTGGCCAGGGCGCCGACGTTTGGCGAGATCGACATTTCGTTGTCGTTGAGCACCACCAGCAAGTCGGCCTCAGCGCCGCCCGCATGGTTCAGTGCCTCATAGGCCAGGCCGGCCGTCATGCCACCGTCACCAATGATGGCTACAGCCTGACGATCACTGCCGGATTGTTTGGCTGCCATGGCCATACCCAGGGCCGCACTGATGGAAGTGCTGGAGTGACCGGCACCAAAGGTATCGTATGGACTTTCGCTGCGCTTGAGGAAGGCGGAAAGACCGCCCCTTTGGCGGATGGTGCCAATCTGGTCACGGCGCCCGGTCAGGATTTTGTGGGGGTAGCATTGGTGACCGACATCCCAGACCAGGCGGTCTTCCGGTGTCTGGAAAACGTAATGTAGCGCAATGGTCAGCTCGACGGCACCGAGGCCGGCAGCGAAATGTCCCCCACCCTGGGATACCGAATGGGTCAGAAATTGGCGTAATTCTTTTGCCAGATCGGGTAATTGCTCTTGCGGCAATTGCCTGAGATCGTTGGGTTCATTGATCCTGCTGAGGATAGGAAATTCGACTACTTCCGACATTACAATACCTGGTTCGATTCCGCGCCATCATAGGGCCAGTTATTCTCTGGTGCAAGCTTTATCATGGCGCTATTAATTCCTATTTGTGTCATTTGTTGTTTTACTTACCAGCATTTCTTAATGAGGCGAGACCCTTATTATAGACTTAAATTCCGTGGTCAACTCCAGGCACAAAAAAGAAGATCTTTTACCATTTAGCGGAAAGTCCGCAGAATATTCGGCAAGAGTCTATATACAGGGTTATTATTGTCTTTATGACACAACAAAAAGAACAGGAAACGGATACGGGATTTCCGATAGAAGTTGTGCTGGCACAGCCGCGTGGCTTTTGTGCCGGTGTAGTGCGTGCCATTGAGATTGTCGAATTGGCGCTGGAAACCCACGGACCCCCGGTTTACGTATTTCATGAAATTGTTCACAACCCTTATGTGGTTGAGGATCTACGTAAACGTGGCGCCGTATTTGTTGAGGATCTTGATGATGTGGCACAGGGCTCAGTAACTATTTTCAGTGCGCATGGTGTTGCTACAGCCATTGTCAACCAGGCCGAAGAGAAACAATTGAATGTGATTGATGCGACCTGCCCGTTGGTCACCAAGGTGCATTTACAGGCTCAGCGTTATAGTCGCAAGGGCTACGAAATTATTATTATCGGTCACACAGGTCACGAGGAAGTGGTGGGTACCATGGGCTCGGTGGCTGGGCCGGTATCGGTGATTTCAACGGTGGAAGAGGTGAACCGGTTTCAGGCCATAAATGAGAAACGCCTGGCCTATGTTACCCAGACTACACTTAGCATTAATGATACCCGTGATGTGATCTGTGCCCTGAAGGCACGTTTCCCGGAAATAATCGGACCCGAGCTGGACGATATTTGTTATGCCACAACCAATCGACAAAATGCGGTCCGGGAGCTGGTGGTAGATGTTGACTTATTGTTGGTGGTCGGTGCCCGAAATAGCTCGAATTCCAGTCGTTTGCGCGAAGTAGCAGAACAATGTGGTATTCCGGCCTACCTGATCCAGAATGCCACAGAGATCGACAGCCAATGGTTTAATGGCATAAAGCGTGTAGGGGTAACCGCCGGGGCCTCGGCACCTGAGATTCTTGTCGAGCAGGTACTCACAACGCTGAAGGGTTCTGGTATAACTACGATCTCGGAAATGGACGGAACCCGGGAAACCACGACCTTCCGTTTACCGAAATCGTTAACCGCGTTGCGGGACCAAAAGCCTGTACCGTAGAATTGACTAACTGAGAGAAAAGGTTTTCTTGTGGGTATTCCTTTAATTCAACAATATCGTGTTGGCCGTTACATTCTGGGGCAGAAACTTCGGGGGGTAAAACGCTACCCGGTAGTATTAATGCTGGAACCCCTGTTTCGTTGTAACCTGGCCTGTTCCGGATGCGGCAAGATTGACTACCCGGAGGATACTCTGGATCGTCGTTTGAGTGTTGCGGACTGTCTGGCAGCGGTAGACGAGTGCGGTGCGCCCGTGGTGTCCATTCCCGGTGGTGAACCACTGATTCATAAAGAAATGCCGCAAATTGTTGAGGGTATCATCGCCCGTAAAAAATTCGTCTACTTGTGTACCAATGCCCTGTTACTCAAACGCAAGATGCACATGTACCAGCCATCGCCATACCTGACATTCTCGGTCCATCTCGACGGCAATCGTGAGCGCCACGATGCCTCGGTATGTCGTGACGGTGTTTTTGATCGTGCCGTCGACGCCATCAAGCAGGCCCTGGATGCCGGTTTTCGGGTGACCGTTAACTGCACTCTGTTCCAGGGTGAGTCGGCGGAGGAGGTTGCCGATTTTATGGATTTTGCCACCGAACTCGGTGTCGAGGGGGTGACCATTTCACCGGGCTACAGTTACGAACGCGCACCCGAGCAGGAGATTTTTTTGCGTCGTGCCGCCAGCAAGCGACTGTTTCGTGAATTGTTCAGGATTGGAAAAAAACGCAAGCGTAAGTGGCGTTTCAACCAGTCCAGCATGTTCCTGGATTTTCTTGCCGGTAACCAGACTTATGAATGCACACCCTGGGGCAACCCGACAAGAAATATCTTTGGTTGGCAGAAGCCCTGTTACCTGTTATCCGACGAAGGCTATGCGCAATCTTTCAAAGAACTGATCGAGGACACTCCCTGGGAACGATACGGCACCGGTAATAATCCCGATTGTGCCGATTGCATGGTGCACTGTGGTTACGAGCCGACTGCCATTAATGATACTTTTGCCCGCCCGTTGCAGGCCTTGAAGGTGTTTCTCAATGGGCCAAAAACCGATGGCCCGCTGGCGCCGGAATTACCCGTGCGCTATGAGGACGCAACAACTTCCCACAAGGTTACATTCGATGCACCGGGCCGTGCCTCTTCTGCCAGTGAGGAAACATCGTCCTAGAAATGTGGTCAACTGCCCTGGCTATATCCAGTTTGCTGATCTGGTCGCTGGTGATTATTCTGCCCTGGCGTTCATGGAGTACACGCGAGCGCCTGGACAGCAGTGCCGCCACTACACTAGACGCAGCCCAGGATCTTTCTGATATTACTGTCCTGATCCCGGCGCGTGATGAGGCCGATACTATCGCGACAGTACTGGAATCCGTTTATCGGCAAGGCGATGGTTTGCATGTGGTATTGGTTGACGACCAGTCCAGCGATGCGACCCGTGATGTCGCGAGCACTTTTAAGGATCGCGGCCTGCGGATTATTAGCGGCGCTCCTTTGCCGGATGGCTGGGCCGGCAAGCTTTGGGCCCTGGAGCAGGGTCGGCAGTATTTAGAAACCCCTTACACATTATTACTGGATGCCGATATCAGGCTGACCCCGGGGATACTGGCCACTCTCCGCGATAAGGCGATGACGGAAGGTCTGCAATTTATTTCCCTGATGGCTCGTCTGCGCATGCAAACATTCTGGGAGCGTTTGTTGTTACCTGCCTTTATTTATTTCTTCAAAATGATGTACCCATTTCGTTTGTCCAACAATCCGCGTTTTAAAAGAATTGCGGCGGCGGCGGGTGGTTGTATTTTGCTGGAGACTTCAGCCTTACGGCAAATCGGCGGCTTTGCCTCTGTGCGCAATGCCCTGATAGATGACTGTGCGCTGGCGGCAAGAATCAAGGCCGCGGGGTTTCATACGTGGATCGGGCTGACTCACAGTATAATAAGTATGAGACCGTATGATCGCCTTGGTACGATCTGGAATATGGTTGCCAGGAGCGCGTATACCCAGTTGCATTATTCAATAATGTTGCTCTTGCTGACGACCACGATATTCTTTATTGCATTCTTCTGGCCATTGGCCGGCCTGTTTAGCCTGAAAACGGATGTCATCATATATTCCGTTGTGGCAATCTTGCTGATGATGGCAGCGTATATACCGATACTGCGTTACTATCGGGTACCGGTTTATTACGCCATCATGATGCCGTTCATTGGCAGTCTGTTTCTGGCGATGACCTGGACTTCGGCGCTACGCTACTGGTCAGGGCGGCGCTCATTATGGAAGGGGCGGGTATATAACAAGACCATGGGTTCCGGATAGAAAAACAAATAATCAACAGAGTTATAAAACAAGTGGATCATAAAAAATACATAACCCCGTTATTGTTTTTGGTTATCGCTGTTTCCGGTTGTGTGAATAAACATATCTATACACCGTTTGATGCCAGCAAGGCAGTCAAGACCACGTATCAGTTGAAAACGGATAATCCCTACAGGTATCAGCGGCAACCCATCGCGGTAAAGAATCATATCCTGCACAACAGGGAAGACGAGTACTATCGTGTGCGCCACATACGCCTTCCGTCCTTTGGTAAAAACGGGCAGAAGGATAACCTGGTGAGCAGCTTGTACTATCAAAGCAAGAGTAAGGGGAAAAAGAAGCTGGTGATTGTATTGCCCATCTGGGGCAGCTATACCTATCCCTCCAGGAAAATAACAAGCGGCATATTGGCACGCAGTCGTGGTGATACCAATGTTCTGTATGTCTTTGGTAAAGATTATTTATTTGACTGGGAATGGATGAGCAAGGCCAAAACCGAAGCTGATTTCCAGCAGAGGCTAAAACGTATGGCTAATCGTTTTCGCACACACATCATCGATGTCCGGCGTCTTATTGACTGGGCTATTCAGGACGGGGGCGTAAAAAAGGAGTCCATTGGTCTTATTGGTTTTAGCATAAGCGCCCTGGAGGTTACGGGCGTCCTGATTAGTGATGATCGGATAGCGGCCGGCGTATTGGTTATGGGGGGGACACACCCACACGATATTTTTACCACCTGCGATGGCCTGCCGGAAATGGTGCGCAATCGCATTATGGCCCGTTTTCATTGGTCCAGGGAACAAGTCAAAGCAGCCTACAAGAAAGAATTTTATGTATTCGATACCACCCATTTCTCGGGAACGGTAGACCCCCGCAAGGTTATCATGTTCGATGCCCATAATGATGACTGCATGTCCAGGAGTTCGCGGGATGACCTCTGGGTCGATATGGGTAAGCCGACACGTTACAGCTTTCTGTACGCGCACAAGAAGTCTTTTTATTCGATGACCCCGCTGGGTGCATTTTTTATGCGCTACCGTATTTACGAATTTCTTCATCGTCGTTTACAGTAATGACAAGAACAAAGTGGTTTTTATGTGTATTGCTGTTGCTGGTCGGTAGTAGTATTGCGGTAACAAACAGTGCCGGGAAGCCGAAAGCACAGGTTTTAATTATTGCTGTGGACGCCATTCCCTATCGTGTGGCGAAGTCATTGATGCAGGCAAAACAGGAACGGCCTGCGGCATTCAAAGGCATGCATCAACCGATCGCCTTGATCAATGCCTTTCCGGCCAACTCTGACCTGGCATGGACCGCACTCCTGGAGCCCTTCGGTATTGCCAGGCCCATGGGCTATGAGGCGCGCTATTTCGATAAAAAGAAAAAGATCGTTATTGGTGGTGACAGCCTGATTGAGCCTCATTCCCCGTGGAAGGATTTTTTTGACTGGCGTCTGAAGGGCGTGGTGACCGGGGCCATCGCCTACGGGTGGCCGAAAAAATTTAGCATCAAGGAATTTAAAACAGGACTGGATGCCTTCTCGCATAGTACCAAGCCGGTTTTCTCCATATATATTATTTCCACTGACGGGGTGGGTCATATTTATGGCCCCCGGGCACAAAGAACGGTACTGGAAACCATTGCCGGCGAGCTGGCCCGATTCCGCAAAGAGCACCCGGATCGTCGTTTCCATACCATGATTCTGTCGGATCATGGTATGGCCGGGGATGGCAGGCCTTTAAAAAACACATGGATCGATGTGCGACGCGCCATTCGTAAAGCCGGTTTCCGTCTTCGGCAAATGCAAAAAGAACCAGAGGATGCGGTGATGATACCTTATGGTTTGTTGTCCAGTTTTGTGATCTATAGTCATCCTGAGAAATCCACGGAACTGGCCAGGGCCGTGGTGCAGGTGCCTGGTATTGATTTGTGTGTTACCGCGGAGAAAACATCATGGATGGTTCATAATGGCAAAGGGCGAGCCAGGATCGATCGACGGTATCGTAATGGTCATTACGAGTGGCGTTATCAGGTGCAAGACGCCGATCCTTTGTCGTATCTATCTGTGATTAAACAATTGCAGCGTACCACGGCATTCGCCAAAGCGTCCTGGTTTGCTGATGATCTGTGGCTGCGACAGACCAGACATCATTATTACCCCGATGCGCTTTATCGAATCTCGCGGGCCTTCAGTCTGGTCAAGAACCCGGCATCGGTGGTCTGCTCGGTGGCGCCAGGACATATGTTTGGTGCGCTGACCACGGAGTATGTGGCGCGCATGACCATCGGGCGTTTGCGCTGGACCCATGGGGCACTGGATCGCCAGTCCAGCCTGGGTTTTGTGCTGCACGACTTGCCTGATGGTCCTCGTGGGGACGTGATGCGCTTTAATCAGGTGCTGCAACCGCTGCTAAAATATGGGAGAAAAGAGGCTATGGTCGGGGAAAATCAGTAAAGTGTGCCGCCAGGCTGTCGCTGGTTTTAACTGCTAGACAGCCGCTGACAAGCTAGGCACACTTGTCTTCCCGAAACACAGCAAGACTGGACCTATGACCTCGGTTGCCCGGGGTTTTTTCTGTCTGGCCGACTGAACAAGAACACAGGAGATTGCGTTAGTGCCGAGATGGCAAGCACAAGATACCGGGTCTATGCGTGATCTGGAATATCAGGACTACATCCTGCAAGGGGTGTCGCGTACCTTTGCGCTCACCATTCCACAGTTGCCTGAGGCCCTGCGCGATGTCGTGGGTAATGCCTACTTGCTGTGTCGTATTACCGATACGATTGAGGATGACCCCGCCCTGGATGCATCGCAAAAAAGGGAACTGGCGAGAATGTTCAGCAATGTCGTTGCAGGCAAAGTAGTGGCACAGGAATTTGCTGATCGTTTGTATCCTCTGTTGTCAGACCACATCTCGGAAGCAGAACATGAGCTGGTTAAAAACACCGACCGGGTTATTCGCCTGACCCATGGCTTTAATGCGCAGCAAAGAGCGGCCATGCAACGTTGTGTTGCTATCATGGCCGACGGCATGGTGGATTACCAGATCAACAAGAATCCGCATGGTCTGAAAGATCTGCCCGATATGGACAAGTATTGCTACTATGTGGCCGGAGTTGTTGGCGAGATGCTAACGGAACTATTTTGTGACTACTCCAGGGAGATCGCTGCGCATCGTGAGTTGATGATGAAGCTTGCCGTTTCCTTTGGTCAGGGCCTGCAAATGACCAATATCCTGAAAGATATCTGGGAGGATCAGGAACGTGGCGCCTGCTGGTTGCCGCAGGACATTTTTCGTGACCATGGTTTTGAACTTGAAAATCTGGGCAAGGATCATCACGATGGTGGTTTCCAGGAAGGCCTTGGGGAACTCATTGCCATTGCCCACGCCCACCTGCGAAATGCCTTGTCGTATACCCTGTTGATCCCAAGGCATGAGAAAGGGCTACGTAAATTCTGTTTCTGGGCCCTGGGCATGGCCTTGTTGACTCTGCGCCGGATCAATAGCCATCGGGCCTATACTTCCGGACAGGAGGTAAAAATATCTCGACGGAGTGTCAAGGCGACAATTATTGCTACCCAGCTGACAGTGGGTAGTGATAGCATGCCAAGGCTGTTGTTTAATATGACGGCTGCAGGATTGCCCCATTCGCCTGCGTTTGTTATTCCCAGTGATACGTCTGCAACGGTTCCCCTGAACTAGCTGGATTTTGACAGTCAGAGTAAATATAGAATTGATGGGCGCTTTTAATATTAATATTAGGTATTAGAGCGTCAATAACAACAAGGTAATCAGACACTTTAATGCTGGATCAGAACCTTAAAGAACTTGATATCCGTAACCATGCTGCCCAGGAGGGCAAGGCAGTTGCGGTTGATGGCTTTGTATCCGGCATCAAGCATGCGGTTGATGCGGCCTGCAAGTCTCTGCTTGATCGGCAGCACGCCGAAGGTTATTGGTGTTACGAACTTGAGGCGGATTGCACTATTCCGTCGGAATATATTTTGATGATGCATTTTATGGACGATTTAGACCATAAACTGCAACAAAAGCTGGCGGTATACGTTCGTTCACGCCAGGATGAACATCATAACGGCTGGCCTTTGTACGATGGTGGTGATTTCGACATCAGTGGTTCGGTAAAGGCCTATTATGCGCTCAAGTTGGCTGGCGACAGTCCTGCCGCCGAGCATATGGTGCGGGCCCGGGAAGCGATACTGGCCCATGGTGGCGCTGCCAGGAGTAATGTTCTTACTCGTTTGAGCCTGGCCATGTTCCAACAATTGCCATGGCGTGGCGTACCCTTTATTCCAGCGGAGATCATGCTCTTGCCGAAATGGTGGTGGTTTCCATTTCATGTCAGCAAGGTGTCGTACTGGTCGCGCACCGTTATGGTACCGCTGATGATCTTGTACAGTCTTAAGGCCCGGGCCAGGAACCCGTATGGTATCGGTATCCAGGAGTTGTTCACGGTGCCACCGGACCAGGAAAAGAATTATTTCAACATTCGTTCCAGGCTGAATTTGTTGTTCCTGTATGTGGAACGCACGGCCCGCTTGTTTGAACCTATGGTGCCAAACTGGTTGCGTAACCTGTCCATCAAAAAGGCCGAGCAATGGTTTCTCGAACGGCTCAATGGTGAGGATGGTCTGGGCGCTATTTTTCCGGCCATGGTGAATGCGCATGAAGCCCTGGCCTGGCTGGGGTATAAGGAAGATCATCCCTATCGCATCACCACCAGGAAGGCACTGCAAAAATTACTGGTTGTCGGTAAAGATTCCGCCTATTGTCAACCCTGTGTCTCGCCTGTGTGGGATACCGCATTAGCGGTTCTTGCCTTGCAGGAGACGGGGGATAAGAAATACAGGAGTGCCATCAAAAAAAGCTTGAATTGGTTGAAGGGCAAGCAGCTGCTGGATAACGATGGTGACTGGAACATGCAACGACCCAATTTGCGCGGTGGCGGCTGGCCTTTCCAGTTTGCCAATAATCATTACCCTGATCTTGATGACACGGCCGCGGTGGCCTGGGCCATGTGTCAGGAGAATGATGAGGACTACCGGGAAACGATTAGTCGTGCCGCAGAATGGATTGC
>CAJVXG010000024.1 GCA_913009215.1 uncultured Gammaproteobacteria bacterium
TGATTTCGTCAACCGGCTAAAGTCGGGCTCACCTATAGAGTGATCATACTTGGCGAGTCAGGGTCACACCACATCGTCGGCACTCGACCTTTTCGACCTCGCCTCCGGCGCCAAATCCGAATGTCCTGTCAATTACCAAAAAGTCATGAAAGCCCAACCAGCATAACAGACGGCCAAGTAGCGGCGGCAACTTTGACATATCATGAATCCCCTTTTAGTCATTGTTCCATTGTACATGGACATGGACATGCAGGTATAGCGAAGCACACAGAGATGTGCGGCCGAAGCGTTGCGTAAGAAGTGCTGAATGCGACCTTAGTATTACGAAGTAATACTCAATGAAACCCGAGGGGATTCTAGAGTGTATTAATAGGGATACCCTGTAGTGATTTCGTGAGCCTCCACTGTCATTCTATTAATACGTTTTGTTTTCCCGCGCCTTTAGCCATTGCCCTCCTCCAATAATAAATGAATACAAGTAAGTGATGATGAAGGCCGCTGCGATGAATGGTGTAGTGACCGGTATCAGCCATGCCACCACCAGCGCCACGTTGACAAAAGTCACCGCGGTGGCGTTCTTTGCCAGCCCTCTGATCATGACCGTTAATTTAAACGGCGCCATCATCGTCACCGAATGCAATAAAAATATCAGAACCAGATAAAGCCCGGGATCGACATCAAACATTTGCGTCAACAGCAGCACGAACAGCATATGGCGCATGAGCTCATTGGTCGGCGAACCATCTCCGGGCTGCCCTTCGGGATTAACTCGGGTGGTAACCCGGAGAATGATTGAGCCGGCGGCAATCGTGCTCGCCATCAGGACCAGTCCGCCGAAATGTGCGCCCACCGCCAGGGTCAGCACAACATGGGCGACGGCATCGCTGACATTGTCAAGATCGGCGCCGAAGCGGCTGCGGATATTCAACTTGGCCGCCAGTATGCCATCGAGGTCGTCCATGACATTATTGAAAATGATTAACGGGATCAGGTAACGATAACCGTCTTCCAGGAACAGCAACGCCAGGGGCAGCACGCCGAGAATCGATGTTGCGTTAGCCAGGTTCCGATAGATAAAACTTCCTTGAAGTTTTCCCATAGGTTTATCTGACCCGTTTACTCATTAACAACCGGCCCGGTTGCTAGTACAAAAAAGTGATTCTCCAGGTTTGGAAACGGGATTCCCAGCATCTTCGGGAGTCTCTTGACCCAGGGATTCCCCAGGCGCAGGCTCCAATAGACCAACGGACCGACAACACTCAACATCTGAAAACGGGGTGACGCCAACGCCTTCCATTTCTTGATTAGCTCACAACCCATCTGCATCAGAACATAGGGCTCGTTTGTTTCAACGTGTTTGAGTACCAATCCGCATTGTTTGAAAATGCGTTGGTAGTCCGGCACAGAACGATAAACGACGGGATAGTCACCGGTGCGCGTTACTGTCTCACCCCGAACCGTGGACTCGCGGCACAGGATGATCCCATCCGGCGCTAGATACGGGATCAACTTTTGCAACAGGGTGATGACGTCGGTTTCGTCGAGGTACATGAGCAGGCCACCGAGGAAAACCAGGCTAATGGGGCCATCGGGCTCAAACGACAGCACATTACCGTGTATGGTGCTGATGTTGGAATACGGGGCACATCGCTGCTTCAGTGCCGAATAGAGTGCATTGCTGCCTTCGACCGCGACCACTCGGGAAAAGCTGCTGCGGGCGAACTCCTCGGCCCAATAGCCGACACCGCTGCCGAGATCCAGAACCGTGCCATCGTGTTCTGCGTCACGCAGCAAGCGCTGGACGATCCGGGTTTCCGCACGGAAACGAAAATCGCCCGCACTCACTGGAAAGCCGAAACCATCCATCATGTACGGCCCAAGGATCGAGGATTTGACGTTCTGCCAATACCGGTTGACGGATGCGTGATCGATCTCAGGCAAGGGTGGCCGCTGGCTCGGTGACGATTAGAGAACGGCTGGCGATAGAACGGGGTCGAACAAACATATTTTCCGCCGCGCGCAGGTCCGCCCGGGTGTCGATCTCATACCATCGGTCTGCATCGAAAAAAACCGCATCGAAACAGAGTGTGCCGTCAGCGACCAACTCGGCAAATACAGCCTCGTAATACTCACCGAGCCTGCCTGCCGAGATATAGCGACTTAAGCTTTGCTCAATCTTGCCCCATGAATCAAGGGATACGCTGTAGAGATTGACCGTTTTGTACTGGTGCGCATCATTACACTTGTCGCCACCCATACGAAAAGCCGTCACCCGCCGCTTCAGCCCGAGTTCTGCCCCAAGCTCCACAGTGGTACCGTTCATCCAGGGGAGTATCCTGGAAACCGCCATCTTGTCAGATTGCAGCATGTCGTCCAACATACTGGTTTCGAAAACCAAATCGCTCTCCACCAGCAAAAACGGTTCCCGTATCTGCTGGCGGGCCAGCCACAGGGAGTAGATGTTATTGGTGGTTCGATAGTCTGGGTTGACGACGTAATCGACTTGCATATCACCGGCGTGCTGTTGCAGAAATTGCTGGATACAATCGCCCAGGTGCCCGATCACCACGATCAGCCTGTTAAAGCCCTGTGCGCGCAAATTGTTGACTAGCCGTTCGAGGATAGAAATACCTCCAACCTCAGTGAGACACTTGGGGACATCCAGGGTCAATGGCTGCAGTCGGGTTCCCGTTCCTGCCGCCAGCAAGAGTGCTGTCGTTACCCTGGTTGCATTCGTTCCATGACTGGAATGGTCGTCATTGACCCTCCGTAATATGGGATAGCGTGACTCAGAAAGTCCCGATCCGTTTCCATCCTTGGCTATACCAATTTTAATCTTACTCATTATTATTTCGCGCCTCCTGTCATTATTCGTTTAATGAATGACAATCTCGTGTCGGCCAAAACGCCATTGGGGCGGTCCTGGATGCCGGGACATCTCCATCCTGCGCTCTCCGGTACAGTTTGCTACGACTGAGCTTCAATTACCCGATGACCCGGCCAATTCATCAAAGGCGGGCCATTTAACGGTTACCCATCATGGCCTCTCCCCAGGAGAGGCATAAACAGACAAAACAAGATAGTGAGGGGCTAGTGGTGCCGGCGAATGCCAACGAGTACTAGTGAGTGCCAGCGTATACTACTGAATATAAGCCACTTTATCAAGCAGATGCCAAAAAAGCGGGTAACCTATACTTGGCGAATTACGGTCTGTAACGGTGGTTCCTTGACGAATTAACGGTATATCCTGCATAGCACTGGTTTCAAGTCCTCTCCTCGGTACCACATTTCGCTACGCTTCGAACGGATGCCGTAAAATAATCGTATCGTCACGATCGGCGCCGGTAGATACAATGTCAATCCTGGTTCCGGTCACTTCCTCAACACGCTTCAGATAATCCAGCGCATTTTTTGGTAAATCGTCCATTGAACGGGCACCGGCGGTGGTTTCGGACCAACCGGGGTACTCCTCGTAGACCGGGCGGCAATTCTCCAGATCATCGGCATCGCTCGGCGGTGTCTCCAGGGTCTGGCCATTGCACTGATAAGCCGTACAAATCTTTACCGTTTCCAGTCCATCCATGACGTCCAGTTTGGTGATGCAGGTACCACTGATGCCATTAATCTGTTGCGCCCGGCGCAAGGCCACGGCATCGAGCCATCCGCAGCGGCGCCGTCTTCCGGTGGTGGCGCCAAACTCATGGCCCCTGGTGCCGAGGTGTTCGCCAACATCGTCGTCCAGCTCGGTCGGAAACGGGCCACCACCCACACGCGTGGTGTAGGCCTTGGTGATACCGAGGATGTAATGCAGGCTGCCGGGACCGATACCGGTTCCGGTGGCGGCGGCCCCGGCGCTGGTATTCGATGAGGTCACGTAAGGGTAGGTGCCGTGATCGATATCGAGCAATGTGCCCTGGGCCCCTTCAAACAATACCGATTTGCCGTCCTTCATGTATTGACCAATCATGGCGCCAATATCGGCCACCATTGGTTTCATGCGCTCGGCCAGTGCCAGGCTTTGATCCAGAGTTTTTTGGTAATCCACAGTATCGCACTTGAAATATTCCTTTAGCACAAAGTTGTGGTAGTCCATGACCTTTTCCAGTCTTTCGCCAAAGCGTTTGCTGTCGAGCAAATCACCGACACGCAAGCCACGTCGTGCCACCTTGTCTTCGTAAGCCGGACCGATACCGCGGCCGGTAGTGCCAATAGCCGCCTTGCCACGCGCCTTCTCGCGAGCGGCATCCAGGGCAATATGGTGCGGCAAAATCAAGGCGCAGGCAGCACTAATGCGCAAACGATCAGACACCGCTATGCCTTCCTGTTCCAACTGGTCGACTTCCTCAAACAGAGCCGACGTCGACAACACCAGGCCATTGCCAATGAGACACATGACTCCCTGACGCAATATGCCCGACGGAATCAGATGCAATACCGTTTTCTTGCCGTCAATTACCAGCGTATGTCCGGCGTTATGACCGCCCTGAAAGCGGGCTACGGCATTGGCCCTTTCGGTCAACAGATCGACGATTTTACCTTTGCCTTCGTCGCCCCACTGGGTGCCGACTACGACTACATTGTTGGCCATGTGTGCGCCCTTCTACTTCGTAACAATAAATATCTGATCAAACATTACTGACTTCCCAACCAGCCTTGCTCTTTACCAGTTTTCGGTTGCAACCCAAATCGCTGGCCGATGCCTCGGCACCGGGCAATTCCACGACCACACATTCGCCCCGGGTGCGCAATTTCTTTATTGTGGCCTGTAAATCGGGGTCGTTGGCAAATGGCGCCAGAATGCCATCGACCTTGATTGCCGTCGATTCACTGATTTTATTCAGCAGGCGCATGTCGGCGCTAAAGCCGGTAGCCGGCCGCGATTTACCAAAGGCCTGACCAATACCGTCGTAACGCCCACCCTGGGCAATGGCCGCCCCCTGACCCTGGGCATAGGCGGCAAAAATGATTCCAGTGTGATAGCCATAACCACTAAGTTCAGCGAGATCAAAGAATAATTCGATATCCGGAACCTGTGCTGCGAAAATGTTAGCCACGCTTTCCAACGCATCGATAGAATTTTGCACCGAGCTGGAGGCCTTGGCCAAACGCTTCCTGGCCTCAGCCAGCACGCCCTGGTCTCCATTCAAAGACAACAAGGCCATCAAGCTGTCGCCCTGCTTGCCCTTGACGCCATAATCATGGAGCAAGACCCGGGCCTCCGCTGCCGACTTGCGTTGCAACACGGCAAACAATTCGGTTTCCTGCACCTCACTCAAACCGGCCTCGGCGCAGAGATCGCGGTAGATGCCGACATGGCCCAGGCTGACATTAATATTTTTAACGCCTGCCAATTGCAGGGTCGACGCCATCAGCATCAATACCTCGGCATCGCTTTCCAGCCCCTCGTGGCCAAACAGCTCGGCCCCGACCTGCAAGGGCTCGCGCGATGCGGCAAATTCACCGGGCCGGGTACGCAACACCGGGCCGAGATAACACAGGCGTGTCGGATAATCGCGCTTCAGATAATGGGCATCGATACGGGCGGCCTGTGGCGTAATGTCCGGGCGCACCCCCATCAGGCGGCCACTGAGCTGATCGGTAATCTTGAAGGTTTGCAGGTCGAGATCCTCACCGAGCCCGGTCAATAGCGACTCCAGGTACTCGATCATCGGCGGCATCACCAGTTCGTATCCCCAGGAATTAAACAAATCCAGAATCTGCCGACGCAACAGCTCCAGGCGTCTTGCATCCTCCGGCAAAACTTCCTCTATGCCATCCGGCAGTAACCAGCGGTCTTTTGTTGTCATGACGTCGTGGGAAATATTTATCGGACCAGGAACAACATTAACACGCCTGCAACCATGGCGGTAAGCCCGGCAAAGCGCAATTTCTGGTCATTCATTTGCTGGATTTTTTGCATGTATTTACGCATCGCATCCGGACTGATAAAGGGGATCAGCCCTTCCAGAATCAGGAGTAAGGCAATAGCTGTGAGTGCTGTCTTCCACATCGGGAAAAGAAATCAGCGCATCTTTTTGAAGTACTTAAAGAATTCCGTGTTGGGGTCCAGTATCAAAATATCTTTTTGGTCTTTAAAGCTCGCCTCATAGGCCTCCAGGCTTCGATAAAAGGCATAAAACTCCGGGTGCTGTCTATAGGCCTGGGAATACAAGGCCGCTGCCTTCTTGTCGCCATCGCCTTTGGTTCTTTCCGCCTTGCCGAAGGCCGTTGCCAGGATGATGCGTTTTTCCTTTTCCGCTTCGGCGCGAATTTTTTCCGCCTCGGCGCCGCCCTCGGCGCGCAGCGCCTTGGCGATCTTCAGGCGTTCGGAACGCATGCGTTTAAAAACCGATTCGCTGATCTCGTCCGGCAAATCGATACGCTTGATACGGACATCAACCACCGTGATACCAATTTTCTTGGCTTTCTCATTAGCGATTTTGGTAATACTTTTCATGATTATGACACGATCTGCCGACACCACTTCACGAATTTTTTTATCGCCAAATGCGCCACGCAGTTTTTCGTTAATCAACGGTTCCAGCAATTTTCGTGCCTCAGACTCGAGACCGGTGCCCGTAGCGAGAAAATAAGTCAACGGATTATCAATACGCCATTTGACGAAGGAATCCACAATAACGTACTTCTTCTCACCGGTCAGTATCTGCCTTGGTTCGAAATCCATGGTCAACAAACGTGAATCAAAATAACGGACCTTGGCAAATAACGGGTCTTTCATATAAAGACCGGGCTTGTTACGGGTGACATCCACTTTACCAAAGCGAATGACCAGCGCTTTCTGGGTTTCGTGCACAGTAAAAAATGTCCTGCTAACCACCGGAACGGCGATCAGGATCGCTATTAAAACGGCAATAAGTACTTTCTGATTCATGCTATTGCTCTCTATCTCAAACGGCTATCGTCAACACGCGGCGCCCTGCCATCGCCCTCGCGGCCTGTACTGCCTTCCGGGGACTTGTTGCTGGCGCTACTACCTGCATTATTTGCTTCTTCTTGCCGGGACAATAGTTTATCCAACGGCAAATACAACAGGTTGCTGCCCTTCTTCTGATCAATATAAATTTTTGTCGTCTTCGACAAAACGCGCTGCATGGTATCAAGGTACAGGCGTGTACGCGTGACCCGTGGCGCCTTGGCGTATTCCCTGGCAATTTTCAGGAAACGATAGCGCTCACCCGCGGCACGCTTGATGACACTCTGTTTGTGCCCTTCCGCTTCATTTTTCATTCTTGCGGCCTCACCCTTGGCCCTGGGAATCAAGTCCTTCTTATAGGCATTGGCGGTTTCAATAAAGCGTTCCTTGTCCTCACGGGCCTTGATGGCGTCGTTAAACGCCTCCTTAACCTCATCCGGTGGCTTGGCGTTCTGCATTTCTATCCCAGTGATATCCACACCGATATCGTAATTTTCCAGTAATTTACTTAATACAATCCTTACTTCTTCCTGGATCTTGGCGCGATTCAGAAAAACATAATCCAGTTTACTGTGGCCAACGACTTCACGTACTGCCGACTCGGTGGCCTGACTGATGGTGTTTCCCGGGTTGCGTACCCGAAACAGGTACTTTTCGGCATCGATAACCTTGTATTTCACCAGGAACTCGATATCGATAATGTTTTCGTCCTCGGTCAGCATCAAGGCCTCTTCATCGACTTTTCTCTTGGCGCCAATACTGGGGTCTTCGCGATAACCCACCTGCAGCAACCGTACCTTCCTGATGTTGACCTTTTCAACCGTCTCTATCGGATACGGGAAATGAAACCCCAGGCCCGGTGTCGTAACGAGACGGTTCATTTTACCAAAGCGCAAGATGTAGGCATTCTCGGCCTGGTCCAGGGTATAGACACCGGTGAAGGCCCAGATCACGAGAACCAATAAGCCAAACAGCAGGATCGCGGCCGGTCCTGCCAACCCCATGCCAGAACCACCCTTGCCACCCTTGCCACCGAACAAGCCGGAGAGCTTGTCCTGCAACATGCGGACTAATTTATCGAGATCGCTACCGCCTTGCGGGCGATTCTTGTTTGGATTCCAGGGATCCTTGTTGTCCGGTCCGCCGGGTTGATTCCAGGCCACTATGTACTCCTACGCACTATTTATTTGAATAATGGCGGCATTCTAGTTTTATGAACCGGTGGGGGCAAGCATTACCGGTGCTTCGGGCACAATAATATAGTCTGGATCAAAGTCGGGTTGTTTTTGCAACCAGTCAAAATCGTCGCTACTGGCCTCGACATCCAGCAACCAGCCGCCGGTCTCCAGGCTGGTTTCGGCCTGTACATTCAGTTTTTGGTAGATCATGGCACGCAAACGACCGGCACTGGGCGGCAGGCGCAATTGCTTGCCCAGGCGCAGTCGCTGGTAATGCTCGACAATGGCCTGCTGCAACGCCTCCAGACCCTGTTCGGCATGCACGGAACACCACACCCGTGTTGGTGCATGTGAGTTACCGATCTCTACTCCTGGCTTTGCTCCGGTCAGGTCGATTTTGTTAAAGACCATGATCTGCGGGATGTTTTGTGCGCCAATTTCCTCCAGCACCTCATTGACGCGCTCGATCTGGTCCTGCGCCTCCGGGTTGCTGCTGTCGATGACATGAATAAGGATATCGGCCTCGGCTACTTCTTCCAGTGTGGATTTGAACGCCTCCACCAACCGGTGTGGCAGATGACGAATAAACCCCACCGTATCGGCCAGGATCAGGTTCAGGTTGCCTGTCAATTCAACACGGCGCATGGTTGGATCCAGCGTGGCGAACAACTGATCCGCAATATAGACATCGGCCCCGGTCAGTTTATTGAACAGGGACGACTTGCCGGCATTGGTATAACCCACCAGCGATATCGTCGGGATCGGCACCTTGTGCCGTGCCTTGCGGCGCAAGGCACGTTGCGTTTGTACTTTCTGCAATTGGCGATTGAGCTTTTTAATACGCTCACGCAACAAACGGCGGTCGGTTTCCAGTTGGGTTTCACCCGGACCGCGCAAACCGATACCGCCCTTTTGCCGCTCCAGGTGAGTCCAGCCCCGCACCAAACGGGTCGCCAGGTGCTTCAGCTGTGCCAGCTCTACCTGCAATTTACCTTCATGACTGCGAGCGCGCTGGGCAAAGATATCGAGGATCAGGCTGGTGCGATCGAGTACACGACAACCCACAATCTTTTGCAGGTTGCGTTCCTGGATGGGACTTAAATCATGGTTAACAATAACGATATCGGCAGAGGCCGCCTGGACCGCCTGTTGCACCTCCTCGGCCTTGCCTTTGCCTATAAAAGTGGCCGCATCGGGACGGGAGCGCCGTCCAAGAATGGTCTCGGCAATATCGGCGCCCGCCGATCCTGCCAGTAGATGCAATTCGGTTAAATCTTCCTGCCAGGGCCCCTCATAAAAACGGATATGCACCAGAATGGCGCATTCCGCAGGAGGCGCACCAGAATTTAATATTTCAGTCGTTTCCTTGGTCGTCGTCAATATCGGAATCAAACTTTACTTTTACAGCCCGGCTCGGCACTACTGTCGAAATCGCATGTTTATAAATCATCTGACTGACTGTGTTCTTTAGCAATACCACAAATTGATCAAAAGACTCAATTTGTCCTTGCAGTTTAATACCGTTTACCAGAAAAATGGAGACAGGTATATGCTCCTTACGTAACGCATTTAAGAAAGGGTCTTGTAGCGCTTGCCCTTTTTGCTGGCTCATGACAGTGCTCCTGTTTTTATTATCCTGTACGCCTCAATCGGCTTGTTATAATTTCCTCAGGGTAAATCTCATATTAACTACTATTCCTTTATCTGGAGACGATCCTGCAAATACTCAATAGCCGGATCAATAAGATCCGATATATCGCCTTGCAGACAGTGTAAGCCCTGATAACCCCGTATCCACGTCATCTGGCGCTTGGCCAGCTGCCGTGTCGCAATCACCCCCCGCTGTTTCATCTCAGTATAGTCGATAGAATGGCTCAGATATTGCCAGACCTGGCGATAACCGACAGTGCGCATGGAAGGCCTGTCAGGGCCTAGATCGCCGCGATTAAAGAGTTTTTCCACCTCCTCAAGCAACCCCTGCTGTAACATGTGCTGGAAACGCAACTCTATACGTTCATGTAGTTTTTCCCGACGATCGGGACAAATTGCGATTTTTACAAGATTATAAGGTGGTAATTTCGATTTTTTATGTTGTTGCAGGCTGCTGGCCGCTTGCCCGGTAATTTCAAAGATTTCCAGTGCCCGCTGTATTCGTTGTTTGTCATTGGGCGCCAGGCGTTTGGCCATTTCCGCATCGACCCGAGCCAGGCGGGCGTGCATTTCCGGCCAGCCCAGCCGTTCGGCCTGCTGTAATAGTTGCTGCCGTACTGCTTCATCTGCCGCTGGCAGCTCGGCCAAACCGAACTCCAGGGCATGAAAATAGAACATAGTGCCACCCACCAGCAACGGTATACGCCCGGATGCGGTGATTTGCTGCATCTCCCGTACGGCATCATCACAAAAATCGGCTGCGGAATAAGACTCAGCCGGGTCGCGTATATCGATCAGCCGGTGCGGCACCCGGACCAACTCCTCCCTGTCCGGCTTGGCGGTACCGATATCCATGCCACGATATACCTGCGAGGAATCGACATTAACGATGTCGACCGGAAAACGGTCGTACAGGGCCATCGCCAACCGAGTTTTACCCATGGCCGTTGGGCCCATCAGGAAAATAGCGGCGGCTCTGTTGTTATCAGACATTACAGGATTATGTGGCGCGCCTGCCTTGGGCGCAAAATGGTTATTCCTGTGTGGAACCCTTGGGTCGCATGTGCGGAAACAGCAGCACATCACGAATCGACGGTGCGTCGGTCATCAGCATGACCAGCCGATCAATGCCAATACCCTCGCCTGCCGTGGGTGGCATGCCATGTTCCAGGGCATAGATATAATCGGCGTCGTAATACATCGCCTCTTCGTCTCCGGCTTCCTTGGCCTCCACTTGCAAACGAAAACGTTCGGCCTGGTCTTCCGGATCATTGAGCTCGGAAAAACCATTGGCAATCTCGCGACCACCAATAAAAAATTCAAAGCGGTCAGTCACTTCCGGGTTGTCGTCATTGCGCCGCGCCAATGGCGACACCTCGGTCGGATAGGCGGTAATAAACGTCGGATCCTTTAAATGATGTTCCACGATTTTCTCAAAAATTTCGGTCTGTAATTTACCAATACCATAACTGTCCTCGATCTTGATCTCGAGTTTCTGCGCCAATTGGCGGCAAGCGGCAAGATCCTGCAAGGATTCGGCAGCGACGCCCTCATTGAAATACAGGATCGACTCCAGCATGGTCATACGCGCAAACGGCCTGGAAAAATCATAGGTGCTGCCCTGGTACTTGATCGTCGCTGAGCCAATCACTTCCTTGGCAATGCCGCGCACCATGTCCTCGGTCAGGTCCATGAGATCGTTGTAATCGGAATACGCCTGGTAGAACTCGACCATAGTGAATTCCGGATTGTGCCGTGTCGACAGCCCTTCGTTGCGGAAGTTGCGATTGATCTCGTAAACTCGCTCGAAACCACCAACGATCAGTCGCTTCAAATACAGCTCCGGGGCAATGCGCAGAAACAACTTCATATCCAGCGCATTGTGGTGGGTGGTAAACGGACGTGCCACGGCCCCGCCCGGGATAACCTGCATCATCGGTGTTTCCACTTCCAGATAATCACGCGTGTTCAGGAAACCGCGGATATAATCAATAATGGCGGTGCGCAGACGAAAGCGCTGGCGCGCCTCATCACTCATAATCAGATCGAGATAGCGCTGGCGATACTTGATCTCCTGATCTGCCAGACCATGGTATTTCTCCGGCAACGGCCGCAGGGATTTGGTCAACAAACGAATATGATCCACTCGCACAGACAACTCGTTTTTCTTGGTTTTGAATATCTGGCCTTCGGCGGCAATGATGTCGCCAATGTCCCACTTCTTGAATTCGTTGTTGTAGATACCCTCACCCAGCACATCGCGCTGCACGAATAACTGGATTTGACCGGTCATGTCCTGGATGTGAGCAAAAGTATTCTTACCCATAATACGGCGTGTCATCATGCGACCGGCAACGCTGGCACGCACCGGCTTCGCCTCCAGGTCTTCCACACTCATCTCGCCGTATTCCGCCAGCAAGCGGCCAGCGAGCGAGTCACGGCGAAAATCATTCGGGAACGTGGGCCCCTCGGCCTCGCGCAAACGATTCAGTTTTTCGCGGCGCTGCGCAATCTGGATATTTTCATCATCTTTGTCTTTCATGTACTGCCTTTTTTAATTTCTTATAAACCACTTTTGAGGCTGGCCTCGATAAACGCGCCAAGGTCACCATCCAGCACCGCCTGGGTATTGCCGGTTTCGACGCCGGTGCGCAAGTCTTTAATCCGAGACTGGTCCAGCACATAGGAACGAATCTGACTGCCCCAACCGATATCGGCCTTATTGTCCTCGATTTTCTGTTGTTCTGCACGGCGCTTTTGCATCTCGTGTTCATAAATTCGCGCCTTCAGCATAGACATGGCCGCCGCCTTGTTCTTGTGCTGCGAACGGTCGTTCTGACATTGCACCACAATATTGGTTGGCAGATGCGTAATACGCACGGCCGAATCGGTACGGTTGACGTGCTGGCCGCCGGCCCCGCTGGCACGATAGGTGTCGATGCGCAGATCGGCAGGGTTAATGTCGACGTCGACGCTATCATCGATTTCCGGGTAAACAAACACCGAGGCAAACGAGGTGTGACGGCGATTGCCGGAATCAAATGGCGATTTGCGTACCAGGCGATGGACTCCGGTCTCGGTGCGCAGATATCCAAAGGCGTACTCACCGGTATATTTCACGGTAGCGCTCTTGATACCCGCAACTTCACCGGCCGATACCTCGATGAGCTCGGTCTTGAAGCCGTTGCGCTCCCCCCAACGCAAGTACATGCGCAATAACATCTCGGCCCAGTCCTGGGCCTCGGTACCGCCGGAACCGGACTGCACATCCAGAAAGGCATTGGCCGCATCCTGTTCGCCGGAAAACATGCGCTGGAATTCCAGCAGCGCCAACTCCGATTCAAGTTGTTGCAGATCGCTGCTGACCTCATGTGCGATTTCGGCATCGCTTTCCTCGCTTGCCATATCCAGCAGCTCCCTGGCGTCGGCCAGACCGGTGCTCATTTTTTGCAAGGTGCCAACTTCTTTTTCCAGACGCGCACGTTCGCGCCCCAGCTTTTCTGCGGCTTCGGGATTATTCCAGATATCGGGTTGTTCCAGCTCGCGCTGGACTTCGATCAGACGTTCCTGCTTGCGATCGAAGTCAAAGATACCCCCTAAGGGCCTG
>CAJVXG010000025.1 GCA_913009215.1 uncultured Gammaproteobacteria bacterium
AAGATATTAAAACACTTCGTCCCGATGACGATTAACCCTATTTTGCCAAACGCATAGATCTTGAATAAGGAGGAAAAAATGGCAATTGAGATAAACGGCAATACTGTTGAAATGAACGATGGTGGTTTTCTGGTAAACGTAGAAGACTGGAACGAGGATGTTGCTGCTGCTATCGCAGAACAAGAGGGGATTTCTCTGACGGATGGTCACTGGGACTTGATCAACTTTCTACGCGAAGAGTTTCTTAGTAACAATGGCAATCAACCAAACAACCGTGCCATTCTTAAGGCGATGTCGGCAAAGTGGGGCAAGAAGGTAGACAGCAAGGCCCTGTATGAACTGTTTCCGGGCAACCCGTCAAAGCAAGCAGGCCAGATCGCCGGCCTGCCCGAGTCACGGCGCAAAGGCGGCTATTAATCAGTTCCGAGGATCGAGTAGCGAGGGATTTTGCTTTTCCTCGCCTCTCGAACCCGTTTATGTCTTACTCAACACTTATTACTACGGACGAGTTGGCGGCCCACCTTGATGATCCGCAATGGGTGATTATCGATTGTCGCTTTGTATTGAGTAAACCCGAGGCAGGCAGGGCGCTTTATCGCCAGTCCCATATTCCAGGTGCCCGGTATGCCCACCTGAATAAAGATTTGTCCTCGACGGTAAGCGCTGATAGCGGGCGCCATCCATTACCCGACCCGTATGTCCTGGCTGAGAAACTCGGCCAATGGGGAATCGATAAGCAGACACAGGTGGTAGTGTACGATGACACCTTTGGCGCCATGGCGGTTCGTTTGTGGTGGTTGCTGCGCTGGCTGGGCCATGAGGCAGTGGCATTACTGGATGGTGGATTGCCCAAATGGCAGCGGGAGAAGCGGCCTATGGACGCGAAACTGCCTGAAGTGGCGTCCAAAACTTTTGAGATGCAGGTCAATAATGCGCTCTGG
Organism: uncultured Gammaproteobacteria bacterium; assembly: GCA_913009215.1. GTDB lineage: Bacteria > Pseudomonadota > Gammaproteobacteria > Acidiferrobacterales > CAJVXG01 > CAJVXG01. The sequence continues at coordinate 942 of CAJVXG010000025.1, forward strand.
GTCGATGCCCATACGGTGGACAGTATTCGTGAGCACAGTGACCATGTCCTTATTGATGCCCGTGCTGAAGAACGTTATACCGGGATGATTGAGCCTTTGGATAAAGTGGCAGGCCATATACCCGGCGCCATCAATTATCCCTATGAAGACAATCTGGATTTCTCCGGTGAATTCATGAGCGCCGAGGAACTAAAAGGAGAATACAAAGACCTTATTGGTAACAAAGACCCGGCAAATATTATTCATATGTGCGGCTCCGGGGTCACCGCATGCCACAATATTCTGGCAATGGAGCATGCCGGCTTAAAGGGCTCAAGGCTCTATGCCGGTTCCTGGAGTGAATGGATTACAAGACCGGAGCGACCGGTTACAACAGGAGAATAAATAAATCAGCTTATTGGGATAGCTGGTTGCCGCCGCGTTCTTTGGCGCGTTTCACCGCTGAGACCGCTAGTGCGATTAACTTTTCAGCCCCAACCACGGCTTCCTTTTCCACAATACCAATCGATGCGGTTACCGGAGGCAAAATACATTCGCCAGGTATCTCAATACAGTGATTCTCTATGGCATCACGGATACGTTCACCAGCGTTCCACGCACCTTCAGAATCAGTATCAGGAAGAATGGCGATAAAACGATCTTTATCGAAGCGTGCCAGCAAATCAGTGGGACGACAGCTTTTTTGTAGCATCTGGCCGGTCGTATAGAGCACCTGTTCTGACGCAACCTCGCCAAACACGTCCCCAAATGAATTGTAGCCGTCGATGTCGATCATTATGACGCACATGGGCTCGTCGTCATTGCTGCTGCGCACTATTTGCCGTGTCAGCATTTCGTCCAGCCACCTGCGATTATGCAGACCAGTGATGATATCCGTACTGGTCTCCCGGCGGAAACGATCCTGCATTTGTTGTCGTTCACGGGCCACGGCCTCGGCTCCACGCAAATTCTGTATAGTCATGAACAGGAAATTGCGGGTAAATTCATCGGAATTATTGATAAGGGCAAACAATGTTTCTTCCTTGATGGCCATCACCCTGCTGTCGATGGCCGCAATGACATCCATTTGGCATGGTTCTTGGCTAAAGAGCAGCACCTCACCAAAGGCCTCCCCGGGCTCGATGGTGCTATTGGGCGCCTCCATTTTAGGCGGCTGGTGTACATTGAGACGGCCGTCCAATAGCAAAAACAGGCTGTTTACGGGCTCATTGGCGCCAATGAGCGTCTCCCCGGCATGCAAATCCAGCATAGGGCACTCATCCAGATATCCCCCCAGGCCTTCCAGATCCACGCCGACAAATAACCCCAAGGCCGCTATTTCCGCGCTTATTTTACCGGGAACCTCGTTCTCGATCACTTCGCTGATTGCCGTCGCCACTGTCTGGTCTCCAAATTTGCGCTAAGCTTGGAAAAATAAATGCATAATGCATGCCAGACGGCATTGTTCAGCAACGGTTCATGCGGTCCTGGTTATATTTATTAAAAATTCTGACAATTCCAGTGGAGGTTTCTATGGTTCGCAGTGTTTCCGGTCTCATATCCAGGGCAGGATTTGTTTTGGCGTTCTTGCTGCTCGGGTTTTCCTCGCCCAGTTCCGCCGCAGACCCGCGTGGCGCTGTTTCGCCTGAACAGGCCCGTATACAGGCCATTCACAGGGGGGAGGCGGGTCGCCATGGTGACTTGATTCGCGTCACCATCCAGGGTGGTCTCGTTCGTTTTCGTAGCCACCGCGGATACTATCCGCTGACCTTCAATATCGCAGATGGCGAGGCCAGGAATGTCGTTTTTCGTTCGGCGCAAAAACGATCACGCTCACGTTTGGTGAGAGTGTCCTACAGAAAAAACGTCTTTGTGCTGGAGGAGGGTACTCGAGGGGCCACGGGTTATCGCTATAGCCCGCGCTGGTCGTTTGGGCGCCGTTATCAGCCGGTTAACTTGTCACGCTATACCGCCAGCCAGGGTCGTGGCCTGCAAGTCAGCATCAAGATAGTCCCCATGCGCCGTATCAGTGTTCCAACTCCGCGTTACCGTGATCGCATTGCCCGCTTTGGTGATCTGATTCGGGTTAATGTATCTGACGGAGTGATGCGCTTTCGTCGCCGTAGCAACCGTCGTGCGTATTATCCTCTGACTTTCACTATCGCCCAGGGTGAAACCAAGATCGTGCTATTCAAGTCCGCACAAAGACGTTCCTATAGCCGCACTGTAAAAGTGGCGTATCGCAATGGCTCCTTTATTTTTGAAGACGGCGCCCGTGGCGCACGCTATTTTAATTTTGTGCCTGGTTGGCGCGTAGGTAAGTCCTATGGACCACTTGATTTCGCTAGCAGCACCAACAGCGAAGCCCGCGGCATCAAGTTTGCCATCACGCTGGTGAGACCACGTGATAGCTTGCGCAGACGTAGTGATCGTAGCTATCGCGATAGCGAGCGGCATCAGTATGATGACGATGGGCAGTATCGTTCCAGTGGAGACCATCGACACTCCGTCTTTGTTGTTATCAAGGGCGGCACTATGGTCATTGATCGCCGACGTCAATATTACCAGCCGGTGCGAACCATGCTCTTTAGTGGCGATCGCAAGCTCATCAAAATTGTATCGACGCGTAATGAGTATGAATATATTTATGTGCCAATCTCCTATCGTGATGAACGTGTACGATTTGACGGGGATTTCTTTATGCGCGATTTCCCGCATCAATATCGACGCAATCGAACCGAGATCTACCGGGGTATTAATCTTGGCTTGCGCTCTCGATCACAAGGTTCCGGCCTGACTATCAAGATTACAAAACGTTAAAAGGAGAATTTTTATGGATAAGTACATCGTTTCAGTTTTCTTGTTTTTCATTGGCATGTCCAGCATATCCGTAACGAACGCCGAAATACGTCATGGCCTCTGGCGCTTTGAAACATCAATAGAAATGACAGGAATGCCAATGAAAATACCTCCACAGAGTGGAACATTTTGTGTCAAAAAAGGAAACTATATGCCGGACCGGAAAGGAATGAAGAAGGGCTGTAAGTACAAACAGGAGAAGGATGGCAACAGTATCAGCTGGCATATAAGCTGTACTAATCCAAAAATGGAGGCGAAAGGTAACGTGAAATATTCGGGCCGAAGAATGCAAGGTTCTTCTGTAACAACCATGTATCGACGCGGAAAAAAGATATTGACGACCACGAAAATTAATGGGCAATATTTGGGTTCATGTAAATAATAAAATATTTGCCGGTTATAAATTTCAGCGAAAGAAAAAGGCGCCCAAAACGGGCGCCTTTTTCTTTCGCGCTATAGCTTACTGCAGCTTGCCATTTACATAATTCCACTCCGCCTTGATTTTGCCGCTTTCGTAGTATTCCCTGGTGATGCCATCAAGTTTGCCATTTCGATAGTTCCACTCGGTCTTTAGTTTTCCATTGCGGTAATATTGCCGGGTCAAGCCTGTACGTATGCCATTGACATATCGATAGCGATAACGGACTTCGCCGGTTGGGTAGAAGGTGACACTGCCGTTTTGTAATTTGCCATAGCGATAAATCCAGTTTGCCTTCAGTTTGCCATCTTTGTAGAATTCCTTGGCCGTACCATGGCGCTTGCCGCCGACATAGTAGAAAATGTATTTAACTTCACCACTCTCGTAATACATTTTACTACCGCCACCTCTGCTACTGCTGCTTGAGCTTCCCCCGCCTTCAATATCAATAAAATCTTTATTGGAGGGTGCATTGCTGGAAGGTGCATTGCTGGAAGAGGAGGCGCGATCATTCCAGTAATCGGCATCGGCCAGTACCGAGCCGGAAAGACCGGACAACATCAGAGTCAGAATAATACTAGTGAATTGTTTCATGGCTAATAAAGGCTTTATATTAAATCTATCACATTTTTCTGTATTGTCTATACGTCAGATTTTGCCATTTTTTCGAGTTTTAGCGAGGCGGAATTGATACAAAATCGCAATTCCATCGGCGCAGGGCCATCTTCAAATACATGCCCCAGATGAGCACCGCACCTGGCACACTGAACTTCAGTGCGGCGCATTAATAATGCGCGGTCCTCACAAGCAGCAATATTCTTTTCATTAATCGGTTGATTGAAGCTGGGCCATCCCGTTCCAGAGTCAAATTTGTGCCCTGAATCAAAAAGCGGTGTGTCGCAGCAGATGCAAAGATAAACACCAGATTCTTTGCAGTTATGGTATTTACCGGTAAAGGCGGGTTCAGTACCTTTTTTACGTGTAATCCGGAACTGATCCTCGGTGAGTAGCTGCCTCCATTCTTCGTCGGATTTGCTTATCTCGTACGACATTTCAGACCTCGCTCCACATTCTCACTAGATTGGTATAGGCATAGTCTACACAGCGGGTTTCGCTGGCCTCCGGGTTGCTGTATTGCATTTTCTCCCGAGCCAAATCCAGGTTAAATAAGATTTCACGACTTGCGGCATCACGCACCAGGCTTTGTATCCATAGTACCGCTACCATTCTTTCTCCGCTGGTGACTGTATTCACCTGGTGCAGACTGGAGGAAGGGTAAAGAATGACGTCACCAGCCGGCAACTTGATTTCATTGACGCCAAATGTGCTTTGTATCGATAATTCACCGCCTTCGTAGTTTTCCGGATCATTTAAAAAGATAGTTAAAGATATGTCAGAACGGTAACGTCCTGCTTCGCCGCCCATAACCGGGTCATCAATATGGCTACCATAACTCATGCCTTTACTATAGCGTGCAAAAAAGGGTTGGGAAACCCGCAAGGGCAGGGTGGCACTACGAAAGATTTTATTCCCGGACAGTGCCGATATTACCAATTGATCCAGCTGTTTTGCCTGTTGCGAGGTCTGATCCAGCTCCCGATTATTCTTTACGCGTTGGGCGACCTGGCCTGCGGAGAACTTACCATCAACAAAAGGCGCATCGACCAGCAAGCCCGTTATAGTTTTTAGCTGTTCCTTGTTCAGGACAGCCGGTATATGTAGCATCATAGATTAATGAACCATTTTTTGTCAGGTTTATCATTGGGGCAAGTATCTGCCTGACCCGGATTATAATTGCAAATGACAGGAAAATTAATCCGCCTCCCTTTCAATATTGCAACAGTGTTTATTGACAGGCAAATCTGTGCCTGATTGCAATATACTTTTGCTGACCGGATTCGAACGGAAGGCGGTAAACCCCTTTAATCCAAGGTTATATGCCTGTTCATATAATAAACGATACTTTTCATAGGGGTAGTCATGGGGAATATTGATCGTTTTTGAAATGGCATTATCTACATAGGGTTGTAATGCGGCCTGCATATCCACATGCTCTTCTGGCGTGACCTGATAGCTGTTAACAAAATAAGCGGGTAACTTCATGTCTCCATATTGCTGTTTCCACAAACGATAGGCATAGTCTTCAAGGGTATGCTCCAGGTAGCTATTGTCTTCCTGCAATATTCGTCGCCTTTGTATGAAATCAAAAACAGGTTCAATGCCACTGGAAATGTTGTTGGCCAACAGGCTAATAGTGCCGGTTGGAGCTATGGCGATCAAATGACTATTGCGTATGCCGTATTTTGCAATATCTTCCTGAATTTCTGTTGGCAAGGACTGAACAAACCGTGATTCAAGGAAGGCATCTTTTTCATAATACGGGAATACCCCGCGCTCCCTGGCCAGGTCGATTGAAGTTCGGTAGGCCGTATGGCAAATCGTACTTATAATCCTTGTTGCCAATTTCATAGACGATGGATCGCCATAGCGAACACCGAGCATGGCAAGCATGTCTGCCAACCCGGTAATGCCAAGGCCTATTCTGCGAGAACCTTGCGCCTGTTCTTTCTGTTCAGGTAATGGATAATGTGACAGATCAATTACGTTATCCAGAAAACGGACGGCCACTTTCACGGTATTTCCCAGGCCATCAAAATCAAGACTGGTCGATGAAGTAAATGGCTTGCTTACAAAACTGGTCAGATTAATAGAACCCAGATCACAGGCACCATAAGGAGGCAGCGGTATTTCACCGCATGGATTAGTGCAGCTGATATGTTCCCGATAATACAGGTTGTTATTGTTATTAATATGGTCAGAAAACAGGACGCCTGGTTCGGCATAGTCGTAGGTGGCACGTATTATTTTTTGCCATAGCTTCACTGCATCTACTTTACATACAGTCTTGTTATACTGATCTTGTTCTAAAGGAAAGATCAATGGCCAAGATTGATTGTTCTTGACCGCCTGCATGAAGGCGTCCGATATCAACACAGACAGGTTGAAGTGACGTAGCGCATGGGCCTCCTGTTTTGCGATAATAAAATCTTCAATATCGGGGTGGTCACATCTCAGAGTTGCCATCATGGCGCCTCGCCGGGTTCCTGTAGATAACAGAGTCTCGCACATCGTATCCCAGATACGCATGAAGGAGACAGGCCCGGATGCCGTAGCTCCAACCCTCTGCGTCGGGAATCCTTTGGGGCGCAGGGAGGAGAAATCATAACCAACACCACCGCCTTGTTGCATGGTAATGGCGCCTTGTCTCAGGGCATCGAATATGCCACCTATGGAGTCATCAATTCGGCCCATGACAAAACAATTAAAGAGGGTGACCTGTTTGTCCGTCCCGGCACCAGCCAGTATTCTTCCGCCAGGAAGAAAGCGAAAATTCTGGAGTATGCCTAGAAACCGGTTAGTCCAGAAAGAGGACTTTGATGGCTCTGGTTCAGATTTGGCTATAGCACAGGCTACACGTCTCCACGTTTCCTCAATACCAGACTCCTTTATACAACCAGCGTTGTAACAATATTTATTTGACCAAATCTTTTTGGAGATTGGTGTATGGATATTGGTAGTGGCTGTGTTCGCTGCCATACTGGACATAAAGAGTTGCTATGTGCTATTCGGAAATAACATAGGGTAGTTTTTCTGGTAAATGTTTTCGTATTGTATCCGCATCCTGTTTTGCCAGATTTTTGTCCAGTTCACAGACTATCAGCCTTGCAGTCCGGGGCTCGAGTTTCTTTCTCAAACTGCCCAGAAGGCCAGAGGGCGCTATAAGAACCAATCTCTCAAATGATTGCTGTTTGGAGCATTCATTCAGATGATCTGCAATATGTTTTGCAAATTTATCAAGTTCATACGCCTTGGGAGAGGTCCTTGCTTCAAGTGCATGTCGTCCTGAACCATAGCGATCCTTGGTTCTGCCAGGAAGGTCCGAGGTAAGCTCTCTTTCATGCAGATGTCCCTCAGGGTGAATCAACACCTCCAGCTCTTTCAGGTCTGACAACTGTGGATCGGATAGAAATATTCTTGCTCTGGTGCTGTCGGCTACCACAATCCAGACTTTGGTCATGAGACCCCCTTGAACGCAAGTTATATACAAATAAAGGATATTCGAACAAGCTAATATATGCTTTGATGTGTATCAATAATAGCAGTGCAGCGCATATTTTATAACAAGTATCGCCTGGAGACTAAGAACAATGTTTTCTGGCAGCATGAGTCGGAGTAGGAATGAAAGACCATGATAAATATCAGATTATCTAGGAACAACTCAGATGTGCAACCAAATAATTGGAAACTTTCAACTCAGGCTAATCGATTTCCTTTTATAAAACACATGATATACCACCACTATTCCTGAAAATATCCATTTTCCTGTCATAAATGGTTGTTTCAATTTCCATAAATCCCAATACCGTGTGAAAAATATTATCATGCGTGTATTTATTATTACGTTTTCTTAAAAGTTCTCTTGTATCAACATCATCAAAATTCTTACCGAACCAGACAATGGCGGGGATATGACGCTGTGTATCAGGCGCAATATAATTCGGGAGCCCATGGAGATATAATCGATTTTCCCCCAGAGACTCTCCGTGATCACTGACATAAAACATGGCGGTTTCAAAATGTTTATTATTCTGTTTCAGCAATCTTATAACTCTGGACAGAAAATAATCTGTATATAATATCGCGTTGTCATAGGCATTACTGATCTCCTCTTTGCTACAATCTTCAAGTTGACTTGTCCTGCAAACCGGGGTAAATCTCTCAAACTTCAATGGATACCTTTTATAATACGCCGGGCCATGATTGCCTTTTTGATGCAGGACAATGAAAATATCGCCCCGCTGATGATTGTTTATATAGGTCTGGAGGCGACTTAGCATACCCACATCCCTGCATTCAATATCACAAACAGGATTGGTATCGGGACTCTTGTAATTTTGATATGGAATTCTGTCAGATACGCCTTTTGAGCTGGAATTATTATCCAGCCAAAGTATATTTACTCCAGCATGTTTTAATACGTCAAGCACGTTTTCAGTTGATTGTGCTTTTTTATTGTTGAATTCGGAGCGGCCGTAAACGGAAAACATACAGGGAAGAGACACAGCGGTTGATGTGCCGCAACTCCAGAAATTGGTGAAACTAACCACGTTTTCTTTTTTTAATAATGGGTTGGTTTCTCTTGTATAGCCATTCAGGGAAAACCGGTCATATCGTGCGGTCTCGCCTACGACAAGAATGATAAGCTCTCTGTGTGTATCAGACGCCGGGATTCTTGCATCGAGACCAATGGGTCTTAACGCATATGAATCTGGGCTATAAAGCCTGGTGATAAACTTTCCCGTGGAATAGATATAGTAACCAGGATTGGCATAGTATCGAAGCGCTTTATGTCCCCTGAAAAATGAACTATAAAAATCGCTGAACATAAAAATGGCCACCAGTACGCCTAATAAAGTCAGGCCAACCAACCTGGCTCTGGATGCCACTTCCCGCCATCCCGGTTTGAATACGATCTTTATCCTGTAGACAAGAAAAGACGGTAAAACACCCAAGAAAATAAAATACAATACCAGTTTGACGGTCAACAGATCCAGAGACTCGGCAACGTCTGTGTATACTACATTCCGGATCATGGAGTCATCAATGACCGTATTGTAACTATCCATAAAATAACCAGTAACAGATGAAACTAGCAGGACAGCAATAAGCACAGGTTTGGTAGTGTACCTGTAACAAGTCAGTGACAGAAAAAGTACAATAAATCCTGCAAACACCCAAACCAGTGAAATCAGGAACCCGGTATTTTTCAGGCTTACTGGATAAACCTCCAGCACATTTGAAAAGAACGCTGCGTTAGTAAAGATTATCAGGAAAACCGCAACAAAAATAATTAACCTGGTGCTTGTGATATTGCGTATATAATTAGAAAATTCTTTTAACTTAAAAAGAAAACGAATTTCTGCTGGCAGCAGCTGGATCTTTTTACTGTATCCGGCAATCGCAAGGATACAACGAGGATAAATCTGTCGCACTGAGGTCTCTGGGTGTAGGGTCTTTAGACAAGCCTCAGTTTATGCGCATATTCTTAAGATAAGCTTAATTTTGGTCTCTATAGGCTGGAAACTGGACACAAAAGACCAGGCCACTGCCGCGGTCTCTGTTGTGCAAGGAAATCTTGGCATCATGCAATTCAGCAATTCGAAGGACAATGGACAACCCAAGACCAGTGCCATTGGACGTCCCTTCAGGTAAACGTTTAAAACGCTCAAAAATATGTCGGTGTTCTTCCTGTGAAATACCGGGCCCGGTATCGGTAACACACAACCTGGTTCCATTCTTGTCAACTTCGATACTGATGATTACCTTGCCTCGTTCGGGCGTATAACGGATACCATTGTCAACCAGATTACGAATCATAATACCCAAAATATTGCTTTCTCCCTGTACCGGGCAGCTTTCACAATCGGTTTGCAAAGAGATTTCAATCGATTTATCAATTGCCATCTGCCCATAATCTGAAATCACGGAACGGGTGACGGCAAATAGATCAGTCTGTTCATTGTCCTGTACTGATTCCTGCGCATCCATTCGGGCCATTGTCAGTAATTGCTCAACCAGGTGAGTTGCGCGATCAACTCCTTGAAGAATATTGTTTATAGTGTGCTTGAAAACTCCGGTATTGTCTGCGCGCTGTAACACCTGCGCCTGAGTTTTAATAGCTGCCAATGGTGTACGTAGTTCATGGGCCGCATCCCCTGTGAATCGTCGTTCATTTTCCAGTGCCCCGTGAAGTTTGACCAGTAATGTATTCAAGGATTCTATCAATGGAAGAACCTCTTGAGGTACCTGTTCGATACTTATAGGATCAAGGGAATCCGGATGACGTCGACTGACTTCCCTGGCAAGTCGTTTTAATGGCGCCAAGCTGCGTCCTATGCTGAGCCAAACCAGCAACGCAAGGATCGGGATAAAAAATGCAAAAGGCATGAAAGTGTCTCGAATTATATCACCGGCCAGTTCGTTCCTGATGGCATAACTTTCAGCAACCTGGATGGATGTACCGGTTTCATCGTCACGAAGTGAGAAAGTACGCCACAGTTGATCATTGACCTTGTAATCCTGAAAACCGTGAACATCGGTGGTAAAGGGGAGCTTTGGTGCACTTGCAGATTGCAACATAACGGCGCCATTGGCATATCGCACTACAACGGCGATTTTGGATTCATACTTGTGGCCACGTTTCTCAATAGGATTGATGATCTTAATTTTCTGCGCGCTTCTTTCCTTGGCTTCTTGTACTGCCAGCCCCAGCAATACCCGTGCGCTTTGCGCCAGATTGGCGTCGAATAATTCCTCCACCTCGTGTGTTGCGTCCCGGTATACCCATATAAACACCATGCTGAGCGATAAAATATTAAGGGCTATCAGCAAAACAAGCAGGCGGCGGCGTATAGATGGTATCAATGACTTACTCCCTGTTCGAGATTGGTATTAACTAACATCAAGACGCGACCGTTCTTCCTTTTTTACGATGTAACCTACGCCACGTACCGTGTTGATAATGTCTTTACCAAGTTTTTTCCGCAATTTATGTATATGAACCTCTACAGTATTACTGTCGGGATTCTCATCCCTGCTATAGAGCGATTCTTCCAGCTGACCACGCGACAGAACTCGTCCGCTATTTTCCAGCAATGCCTGTAGTATGAAAAATTCACGTGCTGTTATATCAACAATCTTGCCGTTTTGCACAATAGTATGGCTGGCAGGATTAAGAATGATGTCCCTGTATCTGATTTCCGGACTGGCCCTTCCGGAATGTCTGCGCATTAATGCACGAAGTCGTGCACACAGCTCATCCAGATCGAAGGGCTTGATCAGATAATCATCGGCGCCGCTGTCCAGACCGGTAATACGATCCTGGACGGTATCTCGCGCGGTTAACAGAAGCACCGGGGTGTTAATGTTGTTTTTGCGCATATGCATTAATGTGGTAATGCCATCCTGTTTTGGTAATCCAATATCCAGAACCACGGCGTCAAATGGCATAGCGTTGGCAAACCGTTCTGCGGAAACGCCATCCTGCGCCCACTCGACAACATAACCATCCTGCTCAAGACCGGCTTTTATTCCATCCCCAAGGATAAGATCGTCTTCCACTAGCAAAATACGCATAACGTCACTACATTATCATTATTGTTACTTTAGCTGCCAGTTTCTCTTTAGGCTGTGTTGAAAATAAAACACTCAACATTTGCGCACTCGATATGATTTTCGTTCACAACCTCGAAAGACACTGGTATGGCAAGTCTCAGCTTTGCACCATGTGTACTACTCATTAATAACATCCTGATTTACCTATAGATTTCGTAGCCGTAGGGGGTTTTGTAGCTAAGCTGAGTCTAGTGGGGGTTTCTTAAATCACCCTTAAGAAAAGGCAAAAACAGGCCATCTGGCGTGCTTGCCTGATCAACGACAAGTAATATGCAGGCAATCCAGATATGATCAATAAACCAGTGTCTTAATCAAATAGCGGATAGAGGCTAGTGAGAAGCATATTGTTGAGCGCGATTAGCATTGTTGCTGGATGCCTCATATTAATAATCAATAACAATGCCGTGGCAGATTATGCCTCACTGAATAAGCGTTACTATGCCATCAAAAAATATCTCGATCAAAGTCAATTTGAAACCCCTATTTATATCCATTCCAGTTTGAGCAAGCAAAGCCTGAAAGGAGAGGTCTATGGTCTGATACATAACCCGGATATTACTTTTGAGCAACTCGGGAAGGCCTTTGCCAATTACAAGAACTGGTGTGAATTTATACCATTACACCTTAACGTTAAGGCCTGTATTTATCAGCGCATAAACAAGCGAAGATATCTGACCTTTTATGTGGGCAGAAAATTTTACCAGGCACCGGAAGATGTATACCGGGTGCGATACCGCTTCCGCCTGGTGACAATGACCAAAGGTTATTTTAATGTCGTTCTTAACGCCCCGTATGGCCCGGCCGGCACCAGCAACTATCTTTTACA
>CAJVXG010000026.1 GCA_913009215.1 uncultured Gammaproteobacteria bacterium
CATTTGTCATTGGTTAATTTTGTACCTTTATTGCAAGGAACGACAAAATCGGTTTAACGAAGAACCTTTTGCTGAGAAATAAACCGGCTAAATGCAGTATTGGCCTGTTTTTACTGTTTTGTATTTTATTTTTTGCAGCTTGTACCAGTGTCAGTGAACTACCCCCGGTTATTGACCACAGCAAATCCGGTATTAAAGCAGGAAAAACCTACAGGATTGTCAGGCCAGGTGATACGCTATACAGCATTGCCTGGCAAAATGGTGTCGACTACAGGGTGTTGGCAAAAAGAAATGGCATAGGACCGCCCTATTTAATCAAGCCCGGACAGAAGGTTGTTCTGCTGCCGACAACCAGGGGGCGTCATAGCCAAAGGACGGACAAAGTACGGGTCTATAAAGTACGGCGTGGCGACACCTTGTACAGTATTGGCAGGCGCTTTAGTATCAAGCCGGATCGTTTGGCTCGTATGAACCGTTTACATGTTCCCTACACGATCCGGCCCGGACAGAAGTTGCGTCTTAATGTGGGTCATACAACTCATGCAACGGTCACAGACAGCGGTAAGTCCGGTGCGGCAACTGCGAATATTAAAAACAGGATAGCACTATCCCGTAAAACCCGGATACGGGGATGGATTTGGCCAACAACGGGACCGGTGATTGCAAATTATGCGGTAAATCATAATAAAGGGATCGATATTGCCGGCAAACGTGGTCAAACCATCAAGGCCGTCGCATCCGGACAAGTAGTCTATATAGGCAGTCGTTTGCCGGGTTATGGCCTGCTTATTATCATTAAACACAATACTGATTATTTCAGTGCCTATGCCCACAACCATAAGACTTACGTTAAGGAAAAGGATGTGATAAAAAAGGGAACGAAAATTGCGACAATGGGCAGCAGCGGTACCGACAGGGTGAAGTTACACTTTGAGATTCGATACCGCGGCACACCAGTTAACCCATTAAGGCTTTTGCCCAAGCGGTAATATGGCAGCCAAGAAAAAAATGAAAAAGCAGACCGCAGAGTCTGGAAGTTCCAAGAAGAAGGCGCCGAAGTCATCATCCTCGGGTGATGAGAAAGGCGCCAAACCTGCCGACACCAAAAGCAAGCTCAAGGGGCGCGCCTCCGAAGAGCAGGCCGATGCTACCCGTCTGTATTTGAAAGAAATCGGCTTTTCTCCGTTATTAACGGCGGAAGAGGAGGTGTATTACGCACGCTTGGCACAAAAGGGCAAGGAAAGCGCACGTAAACGTATGATCGAAAGCAATTTGCGTCTCGTGGTCAAGATTGCCAGGCGCTATATGAACAGAGGGCTGGCATTGCTGGATCTCATTGAAGAAGGCAATCTGGGTTTGATTCGCGCGGTAGAGAAGTTCGACCCGGAGCGTGGTTTTCGCTTTTCTACCTATGCTACCTGGTGGATACGACAAACGATAGAGCGTGGCATCATGAACCAGACGCGCACCATCCGTTTGCCGGTTCATGTCGTCAAGGAAATCAATATCTATCAGCGGGCTGCCCGCCATTTGTCACAGAAACTGGATCACGAACCCTCTCCGGAAGAGGTCGCCGACTTACTGGATAAACCTATCGAGGACGTCAAACGTATGATGGGCCTGACCGAGCGTGTCACCTCAGTAGATGCGCCGTTGGACGATGATCCGGACCGCTCCCTGCTCGACGCTATTGCCGATGAACACACACCAAGCCCGGAAAATGTCCTGCAGCGCGATGATTTGCAGGTGCAATTACAGGCCTGGCTGGATGAGCTCAGCGACAAGCAGCGCGAGGTGGTCGAAAGGCGCTTTGGCCTCAATGGTCGGGAAATATCCACCCTGGAAGAGGTGGGCGCCGATATCGGTGTGACCCGGGAGCGGGTGCGTCAGATCCAGGTAGAGGCATTGCGCCGATTGCGCATCTTACTGGAGAAATCCGGTTATTCCATGGATTCTTTGTTTTAGTCTGCGGTTATCACTATTAACCCCGCCACCACATTACGCCCTTCACCGGCGAGGATGTTATAGGTACGGCAGGCGGAGTCGGTTGCCATAATCTCCACGCCAACACCTGAATTGATTAATGGCTGCAATATTGCGGGTGCCGGGAAGTGTTGCCGCTTGCCGGTGCCAATCAGTATGATTTCCGGTCCCAGATCGAGAATTTGCTGGCAGTGCTCGCTGTTGAGGTCGCTATGACATGCCGGTGGCCAGTTCTCCACAATGGCGCCTGGACTGATAATCAGGCTACCCTGGTATGATGATTCATTGACGGTAATGACGCCCGTTGTGTAGGCCTTGATCAGGTTCAGGCTGTCGCTATTGTTGTCTCGATGTAATTTCATGGATACAACTTAAGTGTTAATGCCGATTTGCACAAAATCGGAACAACTCTCGTATTTCTTCATACCGGGAAAACCCCTATAATACCGATATCTACAGGCCATAAGCAGACCATACGCTTAAGGGGTCCGCAACTATAGCAGGCAATATCAGAGCGTTACTAATTTAATGGACGAATTTCCTCGCATCAAAAGGCTGCCGCCTTATGTGTTTAATATTGTCAATGATCTGAAGGCTCAGGCCAGGCGTCGGGGCGAGGATATCGTTGATTTTGGTATGGGTAATCCGGATCAGCCCAGTCCGAAGCATGTTGTCGACAAGCTTTGTGAAGTGGCGCGGCGCGAGGGCACACATCGTTATTCATTATCCAAGGGTATTCCACGTTTGCGCCGGGCCATTTGTAACTGGTACAAGCGACGCTATGACGTCGATCTTGATATCGAAACCGAGGCCATTGTCACCATAGGTTCGAAAGAAGGTTTGGCGCATTTGGCACTGGCTACCGTGGAGCCCGGTGATGCCGTGTTGGTGCCCAACCCCGCTTACCCGATCCATCCCTGGGGTTTTGTTATTGCCGGTGCTGATATACGCCATCTTCCATTAACACCGGACACCGATTTTTTTGCGGAACTGGAGAAGGGAATCAAGAACTCTTACCCCAAGCCAAAGATGCTGGTATTGAATTTTCCGGCCAATCCCACAACACAATGTGTTGATCTCGATTTCTTTCAGCAGGTCGTGGACATCGCCCGTGAGCATAATATCTGGGTAATACACGATCTGGCCTATGCCGATATCGTATTTGATGGTTATGAGGCTCCGTCTATTCTGCAAGCCAGGGGCGCCAAGGAAATTGCCGTTGAGTTTTATTCCTTGTCCAAGAGTTACAATATGCCGGGTTGGCGTGTCGGCTTTATGTGCGGCAATCCACGACTGGTAGCCGCACTGGCCCGTATCAAATCTTATCTTGATTATGGCATGTTCACACCGATACAGGTGGCCGCTATTGCGGCGCTCGAGGGGCCACAGGACTGCGTCCAGGAGATTCGCAAGCTGTACCAGGTTCGACGTGATGTGCTTTGTAATGGTTTGTATTCGGCGGGTTGGATATTGCAGAGACCCAGGGCCACCATGTTTGTCTGGGCGCAGATACCGGAACCGTATCGTGCAATGGGTTCCCTGGAGTTTTCAAAGAAATTACTGACTGAGGCCGGGGTGGCGGTTTCTCCCGGCATCGGTTTTGGTGAATACGGTGATGGTTATGTACGTTTCAGCTTGATTGAAAACGAGCATCGTACACGACAGGCCGTACGAGGAATTCGACAAATGTTTCGTAAAGACGATGTGATTGGTATACAGGGGGAGCAGGCGTGAAACCTGTAAAGATTGGGCTATTGGGTCTTGGCACCGTGGGTTGCGGCACTATCAATGTGCTGCAACGCAATGCTGTGGAAATTACCCGTCGTGCCGGACGCGAGATCCAGGTGGTGCAAGCCACGGCACGGGACATCAAGAAAGATCGTCCTTGCGATGTGAGTGGTATCACATTGACCAGCGATCCTGCTGAAGTCGTCAATAATCCCGATATTGATGTGGTCGTCGAATTGATCGGTGGTTATGAACCGGCCCGCGAACTGGTATTACAGGCCATCGAGAATGGTAAACATGTCGTTACCGCCAACAAGGCGCTCATTGCGGTACATGGCAATGAAATATTTGCAGCGGCTCAGGAAAAGAAGGTAATGGTGGCCTTCGAAGCAGCGGTAGCGGGCGGCATTCCGATTATTAAAGCCATACGCGAAGGTCTTAGCGGCAACCGGATTCAATGGTTGGCGGGCATTATTAATGGTACCGGAAACTTTATTCTTACCGAAATGCGTGACGCCCTACAAGGATGTAGTAGTGCCGCGGGAGACAGGACGTCGGGAGCGGCCAAGGGCAGGAGCTTTGACGATGTGTTAAACGAGGCGCAACAGCTGGGCTATGCTGAGGCCGATCCAAGCTTTGATATTGAAGGTATTGATGCGGCACACAAGCTTACTATCCTGGCATCCATTTCGTTCGGTGTGCCCTTGCAGTTTGACAAGGCCTATGTCGAGGGTATTACCAAAATTACCCAGGCCGATGTGGCTTATGCGGAACAACTGGGTTATCGCATCAAGCATCTTGGCATTGCGCGTAATGCTGGCGACGGCATTGAGCTCAGGGTTCATCCCACCTTGATTCCGGAGCGGCGCCTGATCGCCAATGTCGATGGGGTCATGAACGCCGTACTGGTGAAGGGTGATGCAGTAGGACCGACCTTGTATTACGGTGCGGGCGCCGGCGCCGAACCGACCGCATCGGCGGTGGTGGCGGATCTGGTGGATGTCGTTCGCACATTAACGACCGATCCAAACAGCCGTGTGCCGCACCTGGCATTCCAGCCGGATGCCTTGTCGGATCTCGAGATATTGCCCATGGAAAAAGTGGAAACGGCATACTATTTACGTCTGGATGTCGTTGATCGCCCCGGCGTATTGGCGGATATCACTAGAATCTTTGGTGATATGGGCATCAGTATTGAGGCCGTAATCCAGAAAGAGCCAGACGAGGGCGCGGATACAGTAGCATTAATCCTGTTAACACATCGTGTTGCTGAAAAGAATATGAACAGCGCTATTGAACAGGTTGAGGCGCTGGATTCGGTACACGGTTCGGTTATGCGTATTCGTGTAGAACATTTAAGCAGTGACTGGAGCTAGCCTAGGGTTATGACCTTTAGAAATCGATATACAGGACTCATTGATCAATATCGGGATCGTTTACCGATCCATGACGGTACACGCGTCATTAGCCTGGGGGAGGGGAATACTCCATTAATCCGGTTAAATAATATACCGCGCGAGCTGGGCAAGGATGTTGAGATTTATGTCAAATACGAAGGCCTTAATCCCACCGGGTCGTTTAAAGATCGCGGTATGACCGTGGCGGTGACCAAGGCAATAGAAGAAGGGAGCAGCGCCGTCATTTGTGCCTCGACCGGGAATACCTCGGCATCCGCTGCCGCCTATGCGGCCCGAGCCGGAATTACCGCTTTTGTGTTAATCCCCGATGGCAAGATTGCACTGGGTAAATTGGCTCAGGCGATGATGCATGGTGCCGTGGTGATCCAGATACTGGGCAATTTTGATGATGGCATGCGTCTGGTGAAAGAGGTAGCAGATGATGTCGGTGTGACTATTGTGAATTCCATTAACCCGTTTCGCCTGCAGGGACAGAAAACGGCGGCGTTCGAGATTGTTGAGGAGCTGGGCGGTGCCCCGGATTATCACTGTCTTCCCGTCGGTAATGCCGGTAATATAACGGCACACTGGATGGGTTACTGTGAGTACGCCGAACACGGTATTGCCAACAACCGTCCGGTGATGGTGGGTTACCAGGCCTCCGGTGCCGCGCCATTCGTTAATAACAAGATGATAGAAAATCCGGATACGGTGGCAACCGCGATTCGTATTGGCCACCCGCAGTCCTGGGACAAGGCATGGGTTGTGCAAAAAGAGTCGAAGGGCTGGTTTGATCAATGTAGCGATGATGAAATTTTGGCAACGCAAAAAATGCTGGCACAAAAGGAAGGCGTATTTTGTGAACCGGCATCCGCTACTTCACTGGCAGGTGCATTACGGGATATCAAGAACGGCAAGATCCTGGAAAAGAGTCGTGTAGTCTGCACTCTGACCGGACATGGTCTCAAGGATCCGGAGACCGCCATAAAACAATGTAAAGGAAGTCTGTTAACGGTCAAGGCGGAGCTTGCCGCTGTAAAGGGAGCCATTTTGAATCACATGCAGTAATCTTTCCGTAATGCCCGTTGGCTGCATAGTTGTGAATGGCCCGAAGAAGCCAAGCCGGACAATTAATATTACTTAATATAAACAATAGGATATAGTGTTTTCTTAAGTAAAAATATAGATTCTTCTATTTTCAGGTGGCATGCAAATCCTGTACAGGAGGCTATACTGATTAATATATTCAGTATGTAAGATAACAAGGGTGCTTGATACATTTAAGAATCAAGCACAAACAAAATGAATTAACTGAACGAATAATTTCCCATGTTTTTATTAAAAGAATCAACGCGTGACTGGTATGTTGTTGTCCTGGTGGGCACTTTGGTTTTTGCAGCTAATCTCCCTGATAGATATGCAGCCTGGTTGCATATCGATACCAAGTATCTGTTGGCTGTGCTGATTGCTGTGGTTGGTGTATCACTCCTGAAATATCTCAAGTTTACGTTGATTCTGGTAGTGGTTTTACTGGCTGTAGGTGCCAACCTACCCGCTGATATGGCTGGCAGGTTCGGTGTCGACTCCACTGTGATGATGATTGCCCTGTTTCTGATGGTTGCTATTTCCCTGGTTAGTCGAATTATGAAAGTGCCTACAGGTTTGGATAAGACAGGACGTTCCAAAAGCGTACAGGGTGCCGCACTGTTACTGCAAGCCACACTAAAGGGCAGAACACCGGTGGTACAGTCATTGCTGGAAGCTGGTATTAGCGCCAACGTAAAAACCATTAGCGGCAAGACCCCTTTGATGGCGGCATCGGCTAAAGGCTATTCTGATATCGTGTTGCTGTTATTGACTAAAGGCGCCGCTGTGAATATGTCGGATAGCGCCGGTAATACGGCGTTGTCCTATGCCACCAAGGGAAAGTTCTCCAGGACCATGGAGATACTGAAGAAAGCGGGTGGCCAGCTCACCGGAAAGGTGGAGGTGGCAGCTCAGGCTGCCAACGCCGCTGCCTGATTTATTTCCATAGATCTACAGCCCTGCCCTTCTCCCGGATATGGTCGGCACGCTTGCTGATATAGCGTTGGAAACTTGGTTCTTTCCTGTAGGCACCTGACTGTACGTAGTCCAGCACGGACTGAAAGTGAAAGTTCTTCAGAAAAGCCTCAATTCGCATCACTTCTTTGCCGTTAACGAAAAATACAGCAGACGGCGCGTAAGATATATTTAATTTGCGCGCCCAGGCCCTGGCATTGGTTGTTTTGCCATTCGGACTAACCAGTGGAGTTTTTTCCCACATATCAAATTGGGCAACACGGAATTTTTTTACAAGTGGCCGGGTAGTTTCGTGCCTCAGTATTTCACTATGCAATCGATCGCAAGGGGAACAGTCTTTTTGCTCAAAGAGCACCATTAGCGGTTTTCCGCTTTTCATGCTGGAGAAACTATAAGGCGGTTTCAGGAAGTAGGGCTCTTTATGAATCTTGCCCGAGGATGGTTTGGGTGTATTTTTTGCCATATATTGGGCAAAATTCATTTTTTTGTCATGTTTCTCGGCAACGAATTTCAGCGCAGCCATGAATTTGTGTGGTGGAAAATAGCCATTAATACGCAAGGCCACCTTGCCATTTTCGTTGTAAAAGATAATGGTGGGTGTAAACCAGATTTGCATATATTTCGCATAGGTTTTTTCGGTAAACGTTTTTCCTGACAGGGCAGTGACTTCACGATCACCCCACATGTTGATGGCGACGGAATCAAAATGCTTGCGCGTATAATCCAGGATATGCTTTTGACTGAAATTGATATTAAAAAGTGCGGCGCAATAGGGGCAACCATCCTGACCAAAGTACATCAGCAATCGTTTGTTGTTTTTCCTGGCCTCATTGATATCGTCTTTGACATCAAGAAAGGTGACCTTGAACCAGTCCGGGACAACATGCTTGACGGCCCCTTTGAACTCCGCTTTTTTTGCATTTGCCGGGGACAACGGAACCAGAAAAGTGATGGTAATGAGCAGCAGAAAAAACAGTTTTTCCAGGATAAATTTCATAATGTCAGCTCCTGCCCCGCAGGGTTTTGAGTAATGTTACCAATACCGGTCGAATGTTCTTGTAAATCTTGTTATAAGCAAGTCTAAAATGATAATGATCACATGGTCAATAATAACTCCATTACCAGGAAACAAACACTTTCTTTGTTAATACCGGGCCTGCTGGGACCGGATTTTACGGACAAGGAAAACGAGCCGGCAATACCCACATTGCCAATGCTGGAAACGATATTGTCCCGGTCCCGGTTATCCATAACAGATCAAACGGGATATGAGGCCATAGTGTTCAGACTGTTTGATGTCGAATGCAGCCGGGTTACAGACTTGCCGGTTGCCGCTGTCACACGTATTTATGATCAAGACAGCAATAAAGACGAGTGGTGCATGCGTGCCGATCCGGTTTATTTGCAGGCCGAAAAAGATTGCCTGCGCCTTGTAGACAGTAAACAGCTGAGGTTGGACCAGGAGCAGGCCGATGCGCTGGTTGCAGAAATCATGGCTAGTTTTTCGGATGACGGGTGGCGCTTAAGGGCGCTTACCCCGGAACGATGGTATTTGAGTCTGCCTGCGACACCCTCAATAAGAACGACTCCGGTACATCGGGTGATTGGTCGAAATATTGAACCTTTTCTGCCCCAGGGACCGGAAGGAAAAAAATGGCAATCGCTTTTGAACGAGACGCAGATTCTGTTGCATACGGCCCCTGTTAATATAACCCGAGAGCAACGAGGGGAATTGCCGGTGAACAGCCTGTGGTTCTGGGGAGGAGGTATTTTACCGAAGATAAATCGTTCGAACTGGGTGGAAATCTGGGGCAATGAACCCTTGTTATCCGGTTTGGCCCGTCAATCGGTGACGCCAACCTCTGAGTTGCCGGCCAGCTTTGATGTCTGGCAGCAAAATGCCGTTACCACCGGGAATCATTTGCTGGTGCTGGACCAGGCGCGGTCCGCCGTTTGTTATCAGGACTTTGAAGACTGGCGGCAGTTTCTTCAGGGCCTGGAGATGAACTGGCTCGAGGATGCCTGTAAGGCCATATATGATGGGTCGTTGGAGGCGCTCCATATCTACAGCGATACCGGGCATACCTTCCGCTTTAATAAAAAAAGCGGTAAACGCTGGTGGAAGAGGAAAAGATCACTTGGCTATTTCCGTCAGAAGTACCTGCAGACAAGGTAGACAGGATTATATGGGTGGGCAGAAACCACTGATTAGCAGGAGGAAGATCGACGGAGACGGGAGTCCGGGCGACCCTTGCCTGCATCCCGTAATCGACAGGATTTATCTTTCCCGGAAGGCGCGTTTGCCGGATGAGCTGGATTATTCATTGCATAATCTACTGGCGCCTGATCAGTTGCTTGGCATGGAAACGGCCATTGATTTGCTGGTAGCGGCCCTGCAACAACAAAAACGCATTCTGATTGTTGGCGACTATGATGCCGATGGCGCGACCAGCTGCGTAGTGGCAGCAAGGGCCTTAGGACTCATTGGTGCAAAGGACGTGCGCTATCTGGTGCCTAATCGTTTTGACTATGGTTACGGACTGACGCCCGAGATAGTGGCATTGGCGCAGCAACAAAAGCCGGATCTGATTATTACGGTCGATAATGGTATAGCCAGTATAGATGGTGTTGAGGCCGCCGGGAAAAACAACATCAAAACCATTATCACCGATCATCATTTGCCGGGCGAGACATTGCCGGATGCCGACGCCATAGTGAATCCCAATCAGCCGGGAGACGATTTTCCCAGCAAGAACCTTGCGGGTGTTGGGGTGATATTCTATGTCATGCTGGCTTTGCGCAAACGGCTGCGTGACACAGGCTGGTTTACCGGTCAGCGAATGACAGAACCGAATCTCGCGCAATTACTGGATCTGGTGGCATTGGGTACCGTGGCAGACCTGGTATCGCTGGATTACAATAATCGTATCCTGGTTTCTCAAGGGCTGGCACGAATCAATAATGATCAGGCTTGCCCCGGTATTTATGCATTACTACAAGTAGCGAATCGACAACAACGACCCGTGACCACCAGCGACCTGTCCTTTTTTGTCGCGCCACGATTAAATGCCGCCGGGCGGCTGGATGATATGTCTCTGGGTATTTCCTGCTTGTTGGCCGACGATGCGGCAAAGGCGCGAAAGCTCGCCATAGATCTGGACAAATTAAATCATGAAAGGCGAAATATCCAACAGCAGATGCAGCAACAGGCGCAATTAATTTTAAAGCAGTGTGTCATAGAAGATGACACTCCGAAGGGAATCTGCCTGTATGATGAGAACTGGCACCAAGGTATCGTCGGCCTGGTAGCCTCAAAGATAAAAGAAAAGCTGCATCGCCCCGTAATTGTTTTTGCACCAGGGGATAATGATGAAATAAAGGGGTCGGCACGTTCCATTCCTGGGCTGCACATAAGGGACGCGCTGGATCGTGTGGCTACCCGGCATCCTGATTTGCTACAGAAATTTGGCGGCCATGCCATGGCGGCTGGCCTAGTGATAAAACTGGAGAATTATTCTGCATTCAAGCATGCCTTTGAACTGGTTGTGAATGAGATCCTGGACGACGACGACCTGCAACTCAGGATATGGAGTGATGGCGATCTTGGCGGGGAAGAACTACGATTGGAATTTGCGCAATTGCTGAAGACTTCGGGCCCCTGGGGTCAGGGGTTTCCAGAGCCGGTGTTCGACGGTTGCTTCGCCGTCAAAGACATGCGCATCGTCGGAGAGACGCATATAAAATTGCGCCTGCAGACGATGCAGGGCAAGAATGCGATCGATGCCATTGCTTTTCATGCGGCGCCAAATGGTGTATTACCGGACTGGCAACGTATTCATGTCGCATACCGTCTGGATGTCAATGAATACAGAGGCACAAGGACCTTGCAGTTGATTATTGAATATGCCGAACCTGAGGGAGTCGAATCGTTGGCCGTATGATGGTTTGCCATAAACGGTCAGGATACAGCTTATGAAAACGCTTGAAGATTTTGTTGGTAATACACCGCTGGTGCGATTGCAACGGTTGGTGGGCAAGAACAACAATACTATTCTGGTAAAGCTGGAAGGCAATAATCCTGCCGGATCGGTCAAAGATCGTCCGGCGCTCAGCATGATACGGTATGCCGAGGAGCGTGGAGAAATCAAACCGGGCGATACCCTGATAGAGGCCACCAGTGGTAATACCGGTATTGCCCTGGCGATGATAGCAGCCACTAAGGGATATAAAATGGTGCTGATTATGCCCGAGCATATGAGCCTCGAACGACGGGCGGTCATGAAGGCCTTTGGCGCCGAGATCATACTGGTGACCAAAGAGGAGAGCATGGAGGGGGCCAGGGACCTGGCCAGCAAAATGGCGGCAGAGGGCCAGGGCAGGGTGCTGGACCAGTTCTCCAATGCGGACAACCCGCGGGCCCATTACGAAGGCACTGCTCCAGAAATTTGGCGTGATACCGGGGGCAAGATTACCCATTTTGTCAGCTCTATGGGCACTACGGGCACTATTATGGGCGCCGCTACTTTTTTTCGTGAACAGGACAAAAAAGTGGAAATTGTAGGCGTACAACCCAAAGAGGGGGCCAGCATTCCTGGTATACGGCGCTGGAGCAAGGAGTATTTGCCAAAAATTTTTGATGCCTCAGTCGTAGACCGGATTATTGATGTCTCGCAGCAGGACGCCGAGGCAACCACCCTGCGTTTGGCCAGGGAAGAGGGAATATTCTGTGGTATTTCCTCCGGAGGGGCCGTGCATGCGGCCCTGACCTTGTCCGAAGGCATCCACAATGCCGTCATAGTTGTGATAATCTGTGATCGTGGAGACCGTTACCTATCGACCGGAATATTTCCGGATTAATAATAAAACTATATTACTCTAGGAGACATTATGAGCGAAAATGACATTGGTGCTATCGTTGTCGGATTTTTAATAATTTTCTTTATTGGCTCGTTGATCGTCCTTATTTTCTTTTTGCTTTCCCTGCAGAAAAATCTTAACGCAATCAGTGAAAGCAATCGCACCATGAACCCGCCCATGGTCTGGCTCAATCTGATTCCGTTATTTAACTGGGGCTGGATGATTTATACCGCAATAAAAATATCGGAGTCCCTGGAGAAGGAGCTGACGGCCCGCGATATCAGTTTTGATGCCAAACCGGCCTATGCGCTGGGGCTGACATTTTCCATTATGAATGCAACAGGAATACTTTGGTCCTGGATCCCTATTCTGGGTCTGCTGATTGCCATCGGCTTGCTAGTGGTATGGATTATGTACTGGGTGCAGATATCAAAATTCACCAAACAACTGGCTTGATAATCCATTAGTTACCGATTCAGGGGATGTCGATGCGAGAAGAAGAAGCGCTGATTGTAGTTGGCCTGTTTTTTCTGTTCATAATTCTTGTCTGGTATGTGGTGAACGTATTTTATTTGCTCACGTTGAACAAGGCACTGAAGCGTGTTGATACCTCCCGCCGCGGCACGTCTCCCGGTATGGTGTGGTTAAACCTGATACCGTTATTTAATCTAGGATGGCATATCTATCGTGGTGCAAATGTCGGATGCGCTGGCGAAGGAATTTGATGTCCGACAGATTGGTTATGAAGGCAAGCCCGGTTATGTCATTGGCCTGGTGGCATCGATCCTGATGGCGACCAGTATTATCCCCTATCTTGGCGGTCTGTTATGGATAGGTGGTGTGGTCTGTGGAATAGTTTATTGGGTGCAGATCGCGGATTTTAGCAAGAAAATAGCACAGCCGGCGTAACCCGGGACTTAATCAGGAGATTCAATCAGGTCGTCCAGTTCACCGTCCATGTGCAGTTCGGTGAGCTCGGTAAAACCACCAATCCATTTCTCGTCTATGGTGATTTGTGGCACAGTGCGCGCATTATTGGACACTCGCATCATTTCTTTCAAGCTGGCCTGATCCTGATCCACCCGAATTTCTTTATAGGCCACCCCCCATTTTGTGAGCAGGCTTTTCGCCTTATCGCAAATGGGGCAAGTGCCGGTGCTGTATATTTTAACGCGAGTCATAATGGCTGGCGTTTATACCAGCAAATATTGTCCTTGGCAAAAAA
>CAJVXG010000027.1 GCA_913009215.1 uncultured Gammaproteobacteria bacterium
TTCTCAATCCGCATCCTCAGCGGGATTATATCATCGAGATCGAAACTGCCGAATTTACCTGTCTCTGTCCCAAAACCGGGCAACCGGATTTTGCCACAATTCGGCTGGAATATGTGCCGGATGCACTCTGCGTTGAACTGAAATCACTGAAACTCTATTACTGGTCGTTCCGTGATAAGGGCGCCTTTCACGAAGACGTCAGCAACAAAATATTTAAGGCCCTGGTGAAGCTTTTGTCGCCCCGGTATCTAAAACTGACTGCCCTCTTTAATGTCCGTGGCGGTCTCTACACCACGGTTGAAGCGGAGCACACCAGGGACGGTTGGACCCCGCCACCACCACCGCCGGATTACCTGCCGCGGGAACAGCAAGAACTGCCCGGCAATGACAATGGTGCTGCGGATAGCAGCAACGATACAGGGCAAAAGCAGGATGATGGCCGTTTTCGCATGCTGCGACGATCCAGCAAGGTGGCGAAAAAATTGCGTGATGAAATGCAAACAGAGGCACCGCCACCCCCTCCGCCGCCGCCCGCCAGAAAACCGGTCTTTATCGGCATCGATATGGGCACTAGCGGTTGCCGCATGGTGGCCATAGATAAGGAAAAGAATACCCTCGGCCATGCCGAAGCGCCATTGCCGGCATCCATGGCCCATGGTGAGCAGATCACCCAGGATGCCAAGCAGTGGTGGAAGGCCTGCCTGGGTGCGCTGGGTAATCTCTGTAAACAAATCGATAGCAGCCGCGTTGAGGCCATTTGTGTCGATGGCACCTCGAGCACCCTGCTGCTGTGCGATAAAAATGGTACCCCGACCATACCAGCCATGATGTACAACGATAGCCGCGCCGTGGAGCAGGTCGAACAAATCAAACAACACGCCAGTTCCGAGGCAGCGGTACATCATGCCAGCAGCAGCCTGGCCAAATTGCTCTGGCTACAAACCAAAGGGCTGGACCAGAAGGCAGACCATATAATGCATCAGGCGGACTGGATATCCGGCATGCTCAGTGGGGTGTGGGGGCATAGTGACTACAATAATTGCCTGAAGCTGGGTTACGACGCGGGCCAGGCGACCTGGCCCGACTGGATGACTGCCCTGGGGGTCAATACCGACATGCTGCCAACCGTGCACGAACCTGGAGATGTGCTGGGTAGCCTCAAGCCCGAACTGGCCAAACAGCTGGACTTGCCCGCCGATACCGCGATTATTGCCGGTACCACCGACGGCGTTGCTGCCTTTCTTGCCGCTGGCGCCAAAAAGGCCGGGCACGGCGTGACCTCACTGGGCTCCACCCTGATTATCAAGCTACTCTCGGACACCCCGGTGTTTTCACCAGAACACGGGGTCTACAGCCACCGTCTCGGTAATTACTGGCTCGCCGGTGGCGCCTCCAATTCCGGTGGCAATGTCCTGCTGCAATACTTCAATGTGAAACAAATGAAGGAAATGGAATCGATGCTGGATCCGTCCACGCCCACGGGATTGCATTACTACCCGCTGATCAAGCCGGGTGAACGTTTCCCGGTCAATGATCCGGAACTCGAACCAATAATGGAGCCCTTGCCCGGAGACAGCGTCAATTTCTTCCAGGCCTTGCTGGAGGGTATCGCCGAGATTGAGGCCAGGGGTTATAAAGTATTGGCCGATCTGGGTGGGCCGATCTGCAAAGGAGTGCGTACCACGGGTGGTGGTAGCCACAATGAGCCCTGGACGCGCATCCGCGCCGCCACCCTGGGCGTGACTATCCGCAAGCCCCGGTCCGACCAGGCCGCCTTTGGCACCGCACTGATTGCTGCCGGCATTGTACAAAAGGCCTTCCAATAGGCAAAAAAAATACCGCCGGATGGGCGGTATTTCTTAACAAAGGCAAAACGGGCTCCTCCGCAGAAATCGTGGGTGACCAAACGTCTTTTTCAACGCAAAGGCGCGAAGGCGCAAAGAAAAGAAAAAACCATAGGGCCGGCTTCCAGCCGGCCTTGAAATGAAGTATTTCTTGTTTTGGCGGTCTGAAAGACCGCCCTTGATATTTTCTTTGCGCCTTCGCGCCTTTGCGTTAAGGTTTTGTCTTTGCGTCTTTGCGTCTTTGCGCGATGTACATGGACGTACGAGTGTCGCGGGCGCAGGGATGCGCAAGAGCGACCCTTTGCGTTCATGGTTTTTCTGTTTCGCAATGACCCGCAAATTATCCTGAAGAGCCAGCAAAACTACTTTACGGCATCAGAGATCAACCTTGCTGACGGCGGAACCGGATTCTCCCTTGTTGTCTTTCCAGCTCACTTTCAGGGTATCGCCATTCCTGGCGTTATCCAGTCGAATGCCGATCTGCGGATTGGCGGATACACCAATACCCATATCCACATCGGCCACCAGCTTGCCTTTGTGTTCAATGGTTAATTTCTGAATGTAGTGTGCCGGAATGGTTTTTTTGGTTTTTTTGTCCTTCGCCAGGCCGGTGTCCATTGGGTGCTTTACACTAATAAATATCTCGATTTTACCTGCCTGCTCACGGGTACGAAATATCACTGCTCGTGCCATAATTCTATACCTCTAACTTAAAATTTATCCGAAACCGTTGGGCCAATTAACCGCCGCAACCGCCAACAGTAACCTTGATTTTCTGTTTTTTCATATACAACTTGCCACCAGACTTAACGACAGCATAGATATCGGAAGTCTTGGACATTTTTACGCGAACACTGAAAAAAGTAGATGCGCCATTCGCCAATTGCACCGAAGCGGCCATTGGCTGCATGTTTTCCTTAACCAGAACACTAATGGATTCAGTGTCCGGCAAACCGGATGAAACGGAGATTCTTACAAAACGGCCGTCTTCAGCCTGAAGCGGGGCCTTGACCCTGACCTTGCCACTTTGAGCGGCAGAAGCACTGCCATAACGAGCCTTTAGTGCCGCAGGAACAGATTTGGCACCAAAGGCGCCTTGAGACCATTCGCGTGACGCAACCGCCCGGGTTGGGTGCAATAAGCCGGCACCGGCAGCAGCGGCAACAACACCACTGGCCAACGACCCTTTTAGAAAGGTTCTACGTGATAGATTTCCCATGGATAGTCTCCGATTACAAATATTTTTTGAAGCATTCAAACTGATAATTAATAGCAGCGGGCGATTACACTCAAACTTTCGATCCACCCGTTATGTCCATTCAAAAAATAGAGGTAAGCAATGGATGGATTGCGCCCGCTATGCCATAGACTCAGCGAAACGAAAAATTATTCCATGGATTAGGACCTGATTTTTGGAAATTTGAGCCGTTTTGTCAGGCCGGACCAGTTTATCCGGCCTTGATGAATCAATATATAAGTCGCCGGTACCAGAATCAGGCTGACAAAAAATGAAAAAGACAGGCCGGCAACAATCGTCACCGCCAGCGGTTGCAACAATTCCGAGCCTTCGCCCAGGCCCAATGCCAACGGCATCATACCCACCACCGTAGTCAGAGTCGTCATCAAAATAGGTCTCAGGCGCAGCTGGCCGGCTTCAATCACGGCCTCTACCAGGGCCTGGCCCTTCCTGCGCAATATTTCAATATACTCAACCAGCACTATGGCGTTATTCACAACAATACCCACCAGCATGATGATGCCCAGCCAAACCGGCATGGATAAGGACATGCCCGTTAGTAATAAACCCAACACCACACCAATTAATGAAAAAGGAACACACAACATGATTACTGTCGGGTTACGCAAGGACTCATATTGCACGGCCATAACCACATAAACCAGAAACACAGCGAGGGCGAGCAGGATCTTGGCCAGCCCCTTGTCCTTCTTCAGGTCTTCCCCAACCCCGGTGATATATTTATTGTAACCACTTTGTAATTTGATGCTGTCCAGCACGGTTTGCAATTCAGACAATACCGCACCCAGGGGGCGGTCACCCGTTAGCGAAGCCGTGATCTCCAGCATGCGGCGCTGACCTTCACGCTTCACCGCCATCGGGGTCTCCCTGAAATTCACTTTGGCTACGTCTTTGAGATAAACCGCGGGCTTGTCCTTTCTTTCACCAAACAACAATATGGATTCCATATCGGCAGGACTGCTGAATTGTTTCCTGGGTAACCGTACCCTGATGGCATAGCTACGATCACCTTCAACAAAATCACTAACGACCAGGCCATCCAGGGCAATTTTTTGCGCACGGGAAATATCGCTCACCTCGATACCGAGCTCGGCGGCCCGCTTGCGGTCCGGTTCTATCGCAAACTCAAAACGTTTCTCTTCGGCAGAGTGGCGCACATTGCGCACGCCCCTGATCTGGCGCAACCGCGCAACGATCTCATCGCCATACAACACCAGGGTATCAAGATCCTTGCCCTGTACGCGCACGCCAATATCGTCTTCGGTTCGGCTGCCACGAATACCGCGAATGCCGGAGGCACGGGCACGCACCTTGACGCCGGCCAGCTCTGACTTACGTATCGCTTTCTGGAACTTCTTGATCCATTCCTGACTGCTGATATTACGGTCCGTCACCGGCACCAGCTTCACCTTCAAAGAACTGCGGTTACTGATCTGGTATTGCGTACGACCAAATATCCAGCCCCCGACAATGGTAAATATACTGGCCACGTCACCTTGCTGGTGAATAACTTTTTCAATTCGCTTCACTGTATCATCCATGACATCCAGCGATATCCCCGGGTCCATGGTAATGCGAACCACGATATTACCATCGTCCATGGTGGGCAGGTTTTCTTCGCGATTGGTCAGGCCCATAAACAACGCCGCCACAATCAATATGGCCAGCGCCCCCAGCATCACCCTGCCGGGAATCTTGACAACCTTGTGCATAATGTCCCGGTAATAATCCCGAAGCTGTTGTACCCACCGCTCGACATGCAAAATAACTTTGTGTTTCTTGCTCTCGCGCATGCGCGCCGCCAGGCTGGGCACCAGGGTAATGGCGATCAGGAGTGATGCCACAATGGCGGCCGAGATCGTGATTATCAGCTCACGAAACATAAGACCGATAAAACCGCCAATAAAAAGAAAGGGTAAAACCGCCGCCAGGTTAGTGCTGGTGGAAGCAACAATGGCGCTATTTACTTCCGCCGCGGCCTCACTGGCCACCTGGACATCGCTATCCTCGTCGTTCTTTGTCCCGTTTTTCGCTGGCTGCAATCGTTTATGACGCGCAATGTTTTCCAGCATAACAATGGTGTTATCAATCAGCATACCCACACCCAGGGCCAGACCACCCAGGGACATGATGTTCAAAGTGAGACCACTCAGCGCCATAATGACGAAGGTCACCATGATCGAAATCGGGATTGCGGAACCAATGATCAGCGTGCCGCGGATATCGCCCAGAAAGAAATACACTACGATCATGGCCAGAATAGCGCCGCTGATGGCCGCCATGGTGGCATTATTCAATGAATGGCGAATAAATACCGACTGATCCGAAACTTCGCTGACGGTAATATCTTCTGGTATCAAGCGATTGGCCTTCATCCACGCCATGCGATATCGCACTTGTTCTGCGACCTTGACGGTATTGGCCGTTGGTTGCTTCTGGATCGTGATCTTGACGCCGGGCACACCATTAAAGCGTACCCGCAATTTCTCATCTTCCTGGGTATCCAGTACTTCCGCGACTTCAGACAATTGCACACTGCCACCATTCGGCAGCGGCAATGGTAGCGCGGCAATGGCGCCAATGTTCTGCAACCGACCCGCCGTACGGCTGCTATATTCCCGACCCGAGGCCCGCAATTTGCCACCGGGCTCCTCCTCGTTGCCTTTTTTAATGGCGTTAATCAGGTCGTTTACGGATAAACCAAGACCGGCCAACCTGCGTTGATCCGGCAGTACGTGAATTTCCCGTAACTCCCCGCCGCCAACCTCGACGGAAGCGACGCCCGGCAGGTTTAAAAAACGTTTGGAAAATATATCATCGGTCCAGGTACGAAGATCCTTGGTGCTGCGCAAAGTCGAACTGATTGCAAACTCCATCACCGGCAACTGCGCCGGGTCGCGCTTGAATATGATGGGCGGCTCTATATTTTTTGGTAAAAAACGTTTTGCCCGATCCAGTCGGGCGCTGGCATCCTGATAGGCCACTTCCAGGTCCTTGCCTTCGGCAAAGCTGAGCTCAATGCTGCTGCGACCTTCGGTCGTGGTTGACTCAATAACCGTAACGTCTTCTGTAATCGCCAGTTGTTCTTCCAGCTGGCGCGTGATCTTGTCTTCCATGATGGTGGCCGAAACTCCAGTATAGAGAACGCGCACACCGATTTGCGGATAAATAATATGTGGTAATAAATCTACGGATAGGCGCCCCAGGGCAAAGAGGCCGAGGACCACTACGGTCAAGGTCAGCATTAAGGTGCTGACCGGATGACGCACCGACCAGCCGGCCAATCCACCTTTAGCCATTCTTTTTACTCGATGGCTTTTCTTTCTTGGCTGGTTGTATGGGCTTTTTCTTCTCCACCGGTTTTGCACCAACGACCTTCACAGACTGGCCTTGCGCCAAACCGAGAAACCCTTTGGTAATCACTTGTTGGCCCACCTGCAAGCCGGAGAGAATCTCGACCATGTCGGCCAGACGCAAACCACTCTCAACAGCAACCCTTTGCGCCTTGCTGTCCTCATTCAGGACATAAACAAACTCACCCGTAGTGTCACGTCGCAATGCCGACAACGGAATCGATATATTTTTGGAATTTTCAGTGTACAGAGTGACGCGAGAAAATTGTCCGGGGCGAGCTCCCTTTGGTACCGGCTTTAACGCCACCTCGATACGACCACGTCGCGTAGCGGGGTCAATCGTCGGATAAATACGCAGAATCCTTCCCGGATGGATGGCTTTACCCAAAGCATCAATGCGCACATCGACTCTGCCACCTTTTTTCAAATGTTGCAGCACCAGTTCAGACACGGCAACTTCCGTAATTAACGAACTGGTATCGACAATGGTCATCAACTGCTTGTGCTTTGGTGCGACATCGCCCATCTCTACATCGCGGCTGGCAATCTGTCCGGCAAAAGGGGCGCGGATGGTCATGTAACTGACACGGGTTCTAAGCAGGCGGACATCGGCCCGGGCAATGATGCGAGCGGTTTTGGCGCGTGCCAGGGTATCTTCGGATACCAGTTGTTGCTTGATGAGTCCCCGCAGGCGCTGGACATCGACATTGGCCTGGTTCAGCGTCGCCTGCGCCTTGGCCAGTTGCGCCCGCAATATACGATCGTCCATCCTGATCAGCGCCTTCCCACGACGAACACTGTCGCCTTCACGCACCAGTACCGAGAGTATCCGGCCCTCCTCCTGGTTGAACAACTTTACCTCACGCAATGCGCGCAAACTGCCGGCACGTTCGGCCGTAAAATTCAGTTGCTGACGCTGCACCGGCACGGTCTCCACCAGGTGGACCACTCCACGTCGCTTTCCTTTTTCGCTCTTGTCGCCGTCTCCACAGGCAGACATGGTCAATGCGATCAACAACACCAGGTAAAGCGTTTTCCCGAAGTGGTTCTTCAATTTTGGTTTATTTTGCAACATGGTCTGTCAGTAACGGTTCCAGTTCGGTCATGGCCCGCTCATAGACCTGACGCTTGAAAGTAATAATATGTTGCAGCGGGTACCAGTACTTCACCCAACACCATTCATCAAATTCCGGGCAGTCGGTACCATCCAGGCAAACATCATCGTCTTTTCCCAATAAGCGTAGCAAATACCATATTTGTTTTTGGCCCTTGATGGCCTGTGCCCGGACCGATCTGCGGTACCGCCTGGGAATATCATAATGCAACCAGTCGCTGGTGCACCCCAGGATAGCTATCTGTTGCGATTGCAATCCGACCTCCTCCATCAGTTCTCGATACATCGCTGTTTCGGTGGCCTCGTCCTGCTGGATGCCCCCCTGTGGAAACTGCCAGTCACTGTGACCGGCACGTTTTGCCCATAACACCTGGCCTTGCTTATTGGATAGAATGATACCTACACAGGCGCGGTAGCCATCGCTATCTATAGAAGACGTCGTATTATTCTGCTTATCCCTAGAATCTGTTCTCACCATCCGGTTCCATGTCACTTGCCCATACGACTCAATAACGGTATACACCAATGATATCAGTCGGCAAACACCTAGCCCGCATATTTCACGAAGGCGGACCCATTATTGTTTAATATGCTAGCATACAAGCGTAAACAACATTTATATTAGCTATTTCCAAAAAGTACACTTTGTCCTGTTCACGTTCAGGAACGTTCTGGCTTTGCATCTTGAACGATCCCTCTCAAACCATAGCTACAGCTATGCTTTTTCGAGCGATCGTCCAACCTGCCTTGCCAGCTTGCCCCGGAACGCGAACCCTTCATGAATTATGCGGGCTAGGGTGTCTGCTGTTGTTACGATTATGAATAATTTACCTGATTTTACATTATATACACCCATTTCGGGATTGATGTCATGAACCTGGCGATATTTGATCTGGACCACACCCTGCTCAATGGTGACAGCGATTATGCCTGGGGCCAATTCCTGGTAGAGCAAAACATCGTAGATGGTCAGGAATATGAAACTATCAATCGCAATTACTATGAGCAATACCGGCAAGGCACACTGGATATTCTGGAATTTCTTGCCTTTGCGTTACAACCGTTGACACAGCATGATTTTGATACTCTGAATAACTGGCATCGGCAATTTATGCAACAAAAGATAGAGCCCATGATCAGTCAGGCGGCGCAAGCATTGGTGAACAAACATCGGCAACAGAGCGACACCCTTTTGATTATCACAGCAACCAACAGCTTTGTCACAGCACCAATCGCCAGGGCCTTTGATATAGACAACATTATTGCCACTGAGCCTGAAATAAAAGACGGTCGATATACCGGCCGTGTCAGTGGCACGCCCTGCTTTCGTGAGGGCAAGGTGCAACGACTACAGGCATGGTTATCGTCACGCGATGAAGCCTTTGACCAAATCTGGTTTTATACCGATTCTCATAATGACTTGCCATTGCTGGAGCTGGTCGATCACCCGGTGGTCGTCAACCCGGACGACATCCTACGGCAGCACGCACAGGAGCAACGCTGGCCCATTATGACACTGTAAATACAGGGGTTTTTATGAACCCTGCTAAATTAACGGTCATTTGCCATCGTGGTATACTGTGTAATTATTTGCCTGATATAGTAAGCCTGAACGCCATGTGATCATAGAGTAGTAGTTCTTCATGGAAACGATATATAAAATAATACGTGGGCCGGCAACACTGCGTGCACGCATGGGCCTGGTAATCTCCCTGCTCATTCTCGTTACCACCATAGTGGTAACGATTGCACTCGCTGCCCAAACCGCTCAAACACAAATCACCAACCAGAAAAGGCTGGTGAATGGTCTTGTCAGCCTGGTGGAACCCACAGTAAAACATATGCTGACCCGTGGCGACACCAGCGAACTGAACAACTACATGAATCGATTTATCACTGATCCGGCAATTGCAGGTGTCCGCATCACTACCGCCTCTGGTATTGAATTGTATGAACATGTCGGACAGCAGGAATCGCCGAGCTGGATTACATACCTGTTGACTCAAACCAGATTTGATCGCGAATCGATAAAAAAGGATATCATTCATGCCGGCAAGGTTGTTGGTCGCATTGAGGTAGGCTTGTCGCACAAGCCACTGAACGACAGCATCAGTACCATTGTCATTAACGGAGCCCTGGTTTGTACTGTGCTGGTCATTATTTCTCTGCTGCTGGTCTATTCACTACTGGCCCGTTTTACCGCCCCCTTAAAACAATTGGCCAGGATTGCCCGCGAGGTGTCCCGGGGCAACTGGTCGCCTGAAATCAAGCTCATTGACTCTGGCAGCCGGGAGATTCAGGAACTCAACCAGGCCTTCAGGGACGGGTCGGCCGCCATGCTGCATTATATTCACAGCCTGGAAGAAACCCGGGAACTGCTTGAATTCAGCGAGAACAAATTGCGTACTCTTATTAATGGTATGCACGAAATCCTGTTTGAACTCGATACCGAGGGTACCATCTGCTTTCTCAACCCGGTCTGGAAACGCCTGACCGGTGTCAGCGTGGAAAATACCCTGGGACGACCATTTCGTGAATTCCTGACGGAACAGGACATTATTAAGTTATTCTCGGAAAAATTTCTATCGCAGCTCTCTGTCAAAAACCGCGAGATCTGCATCAGTACCGATAATGGTGATCCGATCTGGGTCACCCTGGAAGCCAGCGCACAATACGACGCCGATGGGAATTTCACGGGGGTGATCGGTACCCTGGGCGATATCACCGAAAGTGTTGAACTTAACAAGCTACTCAGCAAATACCAGGACGAGCTCTATAACATGTCGGTCACCGACCCGCTCACCGGCCTTTATAACCGTCGGCATTTTGATACCCGCCTTGAGGTCATATTGTCTGAGCAACTATTGCGCAAGCAATCGGTTTGTTTGATGCTCATTGATCTTGATGGATTTAAATTTATCAACGACACCTATGGTCACCCCTTTGGTGACCAGGTATTAAAGACCACGGCCAATACCATAAAGCATTTTCTTGGTGATGACGGTTACCTGGCAAGACTGGCCGGCGACGAATTTGCCGTCATCCTGAAAAACAAGGACATCAAGACCGCGGCCAGAAAAGCACACGACCTGCATGAACTTCTCAACCGCACTGAAGTCGCATTACCCGTAGGGCATATACAAATCCAGTGCAGCATTGGCATCGCCGAGGCGCCGTCACACGGCCAGAACGCACAGGACCTGATCACAGCTGCCGACGTCGCCCTGTACCAAAGCAAGCAACGTGGCCGCAATCGTGTGGAGGTATTGTCGCCTTCCATCAGCCGTGCCGTCATGTCGATCTTCCACCAGGGGTTCCAGTTACGCAACGCCCTGGAGGAAGGCAACATTGTCCCGGCGCTGCAGCCCATCTGCGACATCAAGACTGGTAAGCCGGTGGCCTACGAGGTATTGGCGCGCATGCGGCGAGGCAATGCCATCGTCGATGCCTCCGAGTTTATCGCCGTGGCCGAGGAACTGGGGCTGGCACGCGAGGTGGACCTGCACATCATCGGCCAGGCCCTACGCTACACCAACAAGAATCAGGCGCTGTTCCTGAATATTAACCTGACGTCCTTTAATGACCGTAACTACATTAACGAGATCGTTGCACTATTAAAACCGGAGTGTGAAAGCGGGCGCAGCATCACCATAGAAATTACGGAGCGCGACAATGTTTCAATTACCGAGACTTTATTAAGGGACATTCACACCCTGCGGCAAATCGGCTGTAAGCTGGCATTGGACGATTTTGGCAGTGGTTTCTCCACTTATAATTTCCTGATCCAGTTTGAGCCGCAATACCTCAAGATTGAAGGCGCCTTTGTGTTGCGTATGCTGAGAAACGAGGCCGACCGCAAAATTGTGGAACACATTCACGAACTGGGTCAATCCTTTGGTATGACCACTATTGCCGAGAGCGTGGAAGACGAAAACAGCAGAAAAATGCTGCAAAAGATCGGTATCCATTGTGGACAGGGCATCCTGTTTGGCGGTGCGCAATTAATTCCAACCAATGCAAGCAACGATCCGGTCAAGGCCCTGTCCCGCTAATTCAATGGCTTACCGGGCATGGTCTCCGGTGTTTGACAAACTCCATACGACTCCCTACATTGGACACCGCTTCAGGTGTTCCCTGGTCCCTGACCCGGGAATGAAACGGGAAGCCGGTGCACTGCAATTAAATTGATGTAGTAATTCCGGCGCTGCCCCCGCAACGGTAAGTGCGACAGTGTGTCACTGCGCACAAGCCCGGAGACCGGCCTGAAACCGTTGTACCCGTGTTGCGGTGGGCAGCATATGACGGGTGTTTCTTGCCTCTGTCATCTGCCCTGCCAATACCAGGCCACCCATCCCGATAAAGGGCAAGATGGAAACAATTAAACAAGCTGTGTCGAATAAACGCCTGTGGTTCTGGTTCGCCATTTCGCTAGCAGCGCATACTGCTTTTCTGCTTGTTGTCAACATGTCGGACGAGAAAATTACGTACATGAAATGGGGATCAACGGAACTGTCTGTCACCCTGCATCAACAAAGTAGTAAAAAACATAAAAAACAGAAACCTGTCAAAGTGCTACAGGCCCACTCGGATGTCAGGATTGCCAAAGTTGTTCCTAACAGCACAAAACCGGCATCCAAAGACCCGACTGGACAGAACTTTTCCAACACACGGTATAACTACCTCCTGGGGCAACTTCGAACCTCGCTGTCCCGGCACCTGAGCTACCCGGCCCTGGCCCGCAAGCAGGGATGGCAGGGTATTGTCACAGTTGGCCTGCGTATTGAGGCCGATGGTTTGTTAAAGAGAATCCGGATCCGACAAAGTTCCGGCTATAACGTGCTTGATGACTCGGCCATCAATTCCTTGCGCAAGATCAAAAAACTGCGCACAGAAGAGCGACATTTTGATCGCCCACACCGACTTACCTTGCGTGTCGTCTATCAGTTAACGGATAACGGTTATGGGACATCGGCTTTCTAAAATTTATACGCGTACCGGTGACGACGGCAGCACTGGCCTGAGCCAGAACAGGCGCCTGCCGAAAGACCATGGACGCATAGAGGCCATCGGCGCCGTCGATGAACTGAATGCCGCCATTGGTGTGGTGCTAACGGAAACCATAGCGGACAAGATTTACTCGGCGCTTACCGAAGTGCAGCATCGTCTGTTTGACCTTGGCGGCGAGCTCAGCATTGAGGATCGGCAACTCATTACCGAAGACCATGTAGACGCGCTCGAAAAAACACTCGACAGCTTCAACGAAGAACTCGAACCCCTGAAGGAATTTATATTACCGGGAGGAGCAGTCTCTGCGGCCTATTGCCATCTGGCCCGCACCATTTGTCGTCGCGCCGAGAGGCGTTTATGCCGTCTTGCCCGGGAAGAAACCGTGTCGCCGGTGTTAATAAAATATATCAACCGACTGTCGGACCTGCTGTTTGTGCTGGCACGATGCCTGAACCAACAGGCTGGAATGAAAGATGTATTATGGCTACCGGAAGAAAATAAATAACCAAGGCTTCTCCGCAGAAATCGTGGGTGATCAAACGTTTTTTTCAACGCAAAGACGCAAAGACAAAACCTTAACGCAAAGGGTCGCTCTTGCGCATCCCTGCGCCCGCGACACTCGTACGTCCATGTACATCGCGCGGAAACACAAAGAAAAGA
>CAJVXG010000028.1 GCA_913009215.1 uncultured Gammaproteobacteria bacterium
TACGGTAATGTTGGGGCCGTCACTTTTCTTACCGTATTGTCATTCGCCGACACCATGTGGTTTTTCCTGGTCATTGCCGGTGCCGCCATCTTTGCCCTTTTAACCGTCATCCTGTTTCTGGAAGAGCCGAAAGGACAGATGGCTGAAGTCTTGCCCGATGGTACAGTACAAATGATCGATGTTACCTGAACTAAAATAACAGGAGCCTGCTTACCCTGGTAGCACCGCTGTATACTGCTGCTATCGTGGTTTTCTAACCAGGAAATAATCATGATGTCTGATTTCATCAGTGTTGGCAGCCATAGCGAGGCCGGGCGAAAAGACGGTAATGAAGACTCGGTTGGGATAGAGATACCCGAAGACAATATTCTCGCCCTGAAAGGCATCGCTGCTGTTATTGCCGACGGTGTTAGCGCCAGCGAAGCCGGAAAGGAAGCCAGCAAGGCCTGTGTCAAAGGCTTCCTCAATGATTATTACAGTACGCCCGATTCCTGGTCGGTTAAAACCTCTGGTGAGAAAATATTGACGGCACTGAATCGCTGGCTCTATGGCCAGGGGCATCGCCTCTATGGCACACCGCGCGGTATGGTGACTACGCTGAGCGCACTGATTATCAAGTCCAGTACCGCCTATATTTTTCATATTGGCGATACCCGCATTTATCGTTTACAAGGGAATAACCTGGAGTGTCTGACACGCGATCATCGTGTACAGGTCAGCAAGGACAAGGAATATTTAAGCCGGGCTATGGGTATCGAGCTAACGATCGATATTGATTACCGCAAGTTCTCCGTCAAGGCCGGTGATATATTTTTCCTCACTACCGATGGTGTGCACGATTATGTAGATCCAAAATACCTGATCGATGTCGTTAATGAAAATAAGGACGACCTGGACAGGGCAAGCCAGCTCATTACAAAAAAGGCATCCACAAACAACAGCCCGGACAACCTGAGCTGTCAGATTATCCATATCCAGGAAATACCTGGCAAGGACGACAAACAGGTTTATGAAACATTAACGGCCCTGCCCTTCCCGCCCCCACTGGAGCCCGGGATGATCCTGGACGGTTTCAGGATCATCCGTGAGCTACACGCCAGTAAATGTACCCAGCTCTATCTTGTAGTCGACGAAGAAAGTAAACGACAAATGGTCATCAAGACACCATCGGTTAATTTTGAAGACGATCCGGCCTATATCGATATGTTTCTGCATGAGGAATGGGTCGGAAAGCGTATCAATAGCCCGTATGTACTAAAGATCTGTAATCAGGGGCGCATGCGACAGTTCCTGTATTATGTTACGGAACACATCGAAGGACAGACGCTTAGACAATGGATGGACGACCACCCGGAACCGGCGCTAAGCGAGGTGCGAAACATTGTCGATCAAATTGCCAAAGGGCTGCGCGCTTTTCATCGTATGGAGATGATTCATCAGGACCTGAAACCGGAAAATATTATCATTGACCAGCACGGTACCGTAAAAATAATCGATTTCGGTTCCACCAAGATTGCCGGTATTGAGGAAATCAGCGCTCCATTTGAACGCATCGAACTTCTGGGAACGCGTAACTATACGGCCCCGGAATACCTGCTGGGTTACAAGGGCAGCAAAAGATCGGATTTATTCTCCCTGGGCACCATTGCTTACGAGATGCTAACGGGCAAACTACCCTATGGAAAATCATTGCCAACTAACCCGATCAAAAGACCTGGCTACATCAGCGCCTGCCGTCTCAAGTCAACACTACCTCCCTGGGTCGATGGTGCGCTGGAAAAAGCCGTAAAATGGGACCCGGAAAAACGCTACGAAACCTTGTCCGGTTTTATTTATGATCTTGGTACGCCGAACCCGAAGTTTGTAAAAGATCAGCCCCTGCCATTAATGGAGCGCAACCCGACCGGTTTCTGGAGGGCTTGTGCCATTGCCTTATTGATCATCAACCTGGTACTAATCTATTTATTGACCCGTTGATTTAGTGACCGTTCTTTATCCTGCGATCAAGTACTGTACAATAAGTCTACCCACACAAAAAAACCCGGGCCTGTGCCCGGGTTTTTTTATGGCAGTCTTAAGAAGCAATACTATTCCTGAAATACACGCTCCAGGTGCTCCATGTCATTTACGACCTTCCAATCGCTGGCACCGGCACTCAATACCCGTTTCTTCCACCAGTCCAGACGCCCCAGATATAAACGAGGATCGATATTGTCCTTGCGTAACTTGGTTACGTTGACGGCCACCACCTTGATGCCGCTCATCTCGATAGGAAAGTTACGTTTGGTTTTCTTATCCAGTTCCTCGCGCATGTCCGAGAAAATAACAATGGTCTTTCTACCGGCACCGGTCTCGTTCAGGAACATTGCGCCCTGGATAATGCCACCGGTAATATCGGTATGGGCACTACCCCGCTTCATTCCCCTGGCAAAGCGGTCTACTTTGTTGCGAAACGCCCGCTTCTGATCATTGGCCGCCATCGGATCCTTGGTAAAGGTAACCTTGGCAATAATATCTTTCTCGGAAAAACTGCGGCTCTTTACCCTGGCCACGGCAAAGGAATCGCCTGGATTCATGGTGCCCAGCAAATAATTAATAATCCTTTGCGCCTTGGGTAATTCATCCTTATAGGTTCCCGACGTATCTATCAATAAATAGATGGCCCGTTTGTACTTACGGCTATCGCCACAGGAACTGAGTGTCAGCGCCAGGGTAACCAGTAATACAGCGTTTAACGCTCTCCTCATAATTCTCATAAAATATGTTCTCCTGTGGTACCCGTCCGACCTCGTTTCGAGAAGGCAGTAATACTACCGCTTCCATGCCTTCCTGCCGAATCACCCTCCTTTTTGAAAAAACGCTCGACCATCAGGAACGGGAAAATCAATACATCGTACAACATGGTCAGTGCATGGCCGAAGTGCTTCATAATAACGCTCAACACCCGCAACAGAAAACCAAGAGACCGAAACATGCTGACCAGACCAACGCCCAGCACGGTTCTTGCTGAATAAATAAAATACTCCAATGGGATAGCCAGGAAGGCCAGCGCAAATGGCAATACAAATCCCAGGATCATCTGCCCGGCTACAGGAATCTTGGTCGCCCATCCGGCATCTTTTACTGCGACTGCGGCACCACCTACTAACTCTCTTCGTAATGCTATGTCCGCCGCTATAATAAAATCGCGCATCACAGCCAATGCCACTTCGATACCTGCCAGAGTAAAAAGAATGGTAAAGGATACCCACATCAGGCGTTTACGCATACGATTGTTCATATTATTGATGCGCGGAAACAAATGGGTAATGCGTAAAGATTCCATCAGGAACAGGCCCATGGTTGCTTCCATAAACAGGATAACCATCGCCGCAATATCCGCCGCCTCCAGACCAAAGATAATATGCTGACCACCACCGACCATGGCCGACATGGGGCGCGCAATAAGAAAAAAGTTTACAAAGGCGCCGCCTCCGGCAACGAGCAGGACCAGGGCAGCAATGGAAAACTGGATACCGGCAGAGGACGTCAGTGTCTGCTCTGCCTTATCGGTCTTGTCCACCATCTGTTTGTATTTGTCCATCTGCACGTCAATAGATTGTGCGCTGTCCTGTAGGCTGGTTATGTTTTTGCCAACGGTTTCCATTTCCTTGTTCAGAGAGCGCCAAAACGGGCTGAATTCCTTCAGGATTTTATGGCGGTTCTCATAAGACCTGCGATATTCGGAAATGGCCCTGTCGTAGATCTTTTCCATGGACTTGCTGATGTCTTCCAGTATTTTTTCAACCAGTCCATCGCCACCACCCCTGATTTTAGCAATCGCCGACACGGCCTTGGCCCACTCCGGGGGCGGCGGCGGCACTTCACCGCTTTTCTGATAGTCCTCTTCAATGCGGGTGATCTCATCCATCAGTTTTCGTTGTACCGCAGGAAACCCGTGTAATTCACGTTTCACCAGAGCGCCAATACGCTCAAATTCGCGGTCAATAGTCTGGGTGATTTCTTCGCGACCATGCGCCATTAATACAGTCTTATTACGCTGGCGCAGCTCTACTGCCGTAGCAAACATCCAGCGCGACCCCAGGCGTAACGGGCCACTGATGGCACGAACCAGAGAAATAAACAGACCATGCATGGGTTTGCGGGCTGCGTAGAGAAAGGGCATGACGATCACAAAAAGCACGAGAGCCGATAACATCTTGTTACCGGGCACAATCATCCATCCATCCATCAGAATCACCTTACATCAATTATGTGTTGAGTATCAATTCAGTATAGCTGATTAACATGCGATAGCATGGCAAACAAGAAAGTACCGATAAAGGTGCGGCAATCAAGGATTACTGGTAGAAAATCAGTCTTTTAGCGAACATTGTTCGCATGAAACATGGGCAGCAGAAATTAAGCTCATGAAGGATATTAGAAAATGGTAATAAACAAAGGTTTATTCGTAATCCATAA
Organism: uncultured Gammaproteobacteria bacterium; assembly: GCA_913009215.1. GTDB lineage: Bacteria > Pseudomonadota > Gammaproteobacteria > Acidiferrobacterales > CAJVXG01 > CAJVXG01. Next base: position 4,462 of record CAJVXG010000028.1, read on the forward strand.
ACAGGTTTGAGGACTTGGGTTTGTCGGCCCCTTCTTTTTTCACCACCTGCATGTCTTCACGGGAGATACCTAATAACAGCACTGCGGGTGTTGCAATAAAGATGGATGAATAGGTACCGACAAAAATACCGACTATTAGCGCAATAGAAAAGCCTCGCATAATCTCGCCACCATAGAAATACAGTGCCAACACAACAACCAGGGTGGTCAATGATGTGACAATGGTGCGCGACAAGGTATCGTTCAGGGAGGTATTCATAATCTCCCGCACGGAACGCTTGCGTAAGCGGCGAAAATTTTCACGGATACGATCAAACACCACAATGGTATCGTTCAGGGAATAACCCAGGATGGCCAGCATCGCCGCCAAAACGGGTAAATTAAACTCCAGCTGCAAGATGGAAAAGAAACCAAACACCAGTATGACGTCGTGTGTGGTAGCAACAATGGAGGCCACGGCAAAACGCCACTCAAAACGAAACATGACGTATATCAGGATACCGACAATACTGCCGATCAATGCCCAGAAGCCTTTTTTCACCAACTCATCGCCAATCTGTGGACCCACAAACTCGGCGCGGCGCTCCTGTATCTGGCAACGTACCGGTTTGCTGGCTGTGCCGACGATACATTGATTGTCCTGGTCCGGGCGACTTTCAACAAAGCGTTCGCCATACTGCTCGCGTAGTTTCTTGATTAACCGGTTGCTTTGTTTATTGCTGTCCTGCCCTTGCTCCAGCGGGATGCGAATCATAACGTGTTCCAGTTTGCCGATGCGCTGCACAATTGGACCCTTGACACCGGTTTGCTCCACCTGCTTACGCAGCTTATTGATATCCACTGGTTTATCAAAGGCAAGCTCGACCAGAGTACCACCGCTGAAATCCAGCCCTCGATTCAGCTGCAATGTAAAAAACGAACCTATGGAACCCACCACCAATATCGCCGACAACATCATCGGTATATAACGCAACCGCAGGAAGTCAATATTGGTCTTGTTCAGAATTTGCATCGCTAGCCCGCATACTTCATGAAGGGTTCGCGTTCCGGGGCAAGCTGGCAAAGCAGGTGGGACGATCACTCGAAAAAGCATAGCCGTAGCTATGGTTTGAGAGGGATCGTCCAAGGTCGCTCTTACGCATCCATGCGTCCGCGACATAAGGCCATCCATGGCCAAAATGTGAAGCCAGATTGTTCCTGAACGTGAACAGGATAAAGTGTATTTTTTGAAAACAGCTAAATAAATGCTGTTTACGCTTGTATGCTAACATATTAGACATTAATGGGTCCGCCTTCGTGAAATATGTGGGCTAGTCCTCTAGATCCATAACCTGGTCAAACGACGTCCGCCATGCAGCAGGTTGGTTAAACCGCGTGCCGCAAAAATAGCCGTAAACATGGACGTCAGAATACCGATAATCAGGGTGACAGCAAACCCCTTGATCGGGCCAGTGCCAAAATTCAATAGCATGATGGCGGCAATCAAGGTGGTGATGTTGGCATCGGCAATGGTGCTCAGGGCCTTCTCATAACCGGCATGAATACTGGCCTGCGGTGTATTGCCGTTGCGAATCTCTTCACGGATACGTTCAAAAATAAGGACGTTGGCATCCACCGCCATACCTACCGTAAGCAGGATCCCGGCAATACCCGGTAAAGTCAGTACCGCAGGAGTCATCGACAACACCGCAAAAAGCAGCACCAGATTAAAGACCAGGGCAACATTGGCGATAATGCCAAACAGACGGTAATACACCAGCATGAAGATCAATACACCAATCAGACCGATAACGATGGCCTTAAACCCTTGTCTGATGTTATCACGACCCAGACTCGGGCCAATGGTGCGCTCTTCAATAATATCGACGGGCGCTGCCAAAGAACCGGCACGCAACAACAAGGCCAGATCGTTGGCTTCCTGGGTACTGAAGCGTCCCTCGATCTGGAAGCGTGAGCTTAATTGCGAATTAATGGTCGGATAGGTAATAACCTCCTCAACCACTACCGTATCTTTAACAATACGGCCTTTCTTGTCCAGTACGGGGCGGCCATTGGCGTCCTTTCTTGTCTTCTGGCGTCGCTCCTTCAGTATTACCGCCATATTCTTGCCAATATTCTTGCCCGTCACCCGTCGGTTACTGGCAGCACCCTGGGAATCAAGCGTAATCGATACCACGGGCTGATTGGTTCGGCTATCAAAGCTGGGGCCGGCATCAATAATATTGCTTCCGGAGTAAATTGTGCGGTTCAGTAACCACAGAGGCCGGCCATCCTGGGTTTTATACAGCTTGGAACCGGGTGGCGGTCTTTGGCCAATCGGCGGTGTCAGGCCGCCGTGCTCATGATCCACCATTTTTACTTCCAGGGTAGCGGTGCGGCCAATAATACGTTTGGCTGCCGCGGTATCCTGGATACCCGGCAATTGCACGACAATGCGGTCTGCGCCCTGTTGTTGCACCACCGGCTCGGCAACACCCAGCTGGTCGACACGATTGCGCAATCGTTCCATGTTCTGATTCAATGCAGCATTCTTTTTCTTGGATAGCTCGTCCTGGTTCATGCGTACATGCAGAAAATAAGAACGCTTGTCTTTAGTCTCTGTGTAATCAAACTGCTTGGGCAGTTCACTGTTAATCAGGGATCGTCCATTACTGCGATCGTCGTCAGTGCGAAAACGAATCTTCAGGCCACCGGTTTTTTCTCTGGTCACAGAAAGATAGCGGATCTTTTTACGGCGCAATACCTGGCGAATGGCCTCGGCGTTGCTTTCTTCCGCCTTTTGCAGGATCGGTTTCATGTCTACTTGCAACAGGAAGTGCACACCACCGCGCAAATCCAGACCCAGGCTCATGGGGCTGGCGCCAAAGGCACGAAGCCAGTCTGGTGTTGCAGGCAATAAAGTCAGGGCAATGGTGTAGCCCTCATTATATTGGTGCTCTATGATATTGCGCGCCCTGAGTTGGGTCTCGGTGTCAGAAAAGCGCACCCTTATGCTCTTATTATCAAGCTTGACATTCTTGTAGGCCAGCTTGGCATTTTCCAGCCGGATCTTGATGGTATTGACCATAGCCTGGCTCACCTCGCTCTTGCGAATGCCGGAGATCTGCACTGCCGGGTCCTCACCATAGAGATTCGGCAAAGCATAGATGACGCCAATGACCAGCGCCAGGATAATGATCAGGTATTTCCAGAGTGGGTATTGGTTAAGCATATTAAAACGGTTGCGTCCTGAGTAAACGCTTTCTTGTTCTTGTTAAGAAACGATATATGATTCTTTATTTAACAGATTTCAACGTTCCCTTGGGCAGCACTGTTTGCACGGCCTGACGCTGGAACACCATTTCCACACCATCAGAGACCTCGACGGTGATATAGTTGTCACTGATCTTGGTCACTCGTCCCATAATACCGCTCGATGTAGCCACTTCATCACCCTTGCCCAGCGCAGCAACCATGGCACGATGTTCTTTCTGCTTCTTCTGTTGTGGTCGTATCAAGACAAAATAAAAAATCAGGAAAAACCCGGCTATCAAAATCAGTGGGTTACCCAGAATGGATTCGGTACCCTTGCCTGCTGCCAATGCATCAGAAATAAAAAACCCCATTGAAACCCCTCTAAAACTTCTATGTTAATTTAGTTAGATTCAAGCCTGTCACACAAACTCTGCCAGCCCAAAAACAGGACTATACCAGTCCGGCGCGGCGGTCGCTCTCGTCCATCCCTGGCCTCCGCGACACTAGCGCATCCCTGCGCGGCGGACGCTCGCGATCGACGTCCTGTCTGCTCGCGTCACTTGCCCGTCCCTGGCCGGCGCATAAGATAAAACTTCTCGACGAAATCATCCAGCTTTTTCGCAGCAATGGCCTCTCTCAGGGCCCGCAGCAGGTCCTGGTAATAGTGTAAATTGTGAATTGTGGCCAATCGGGCGCCCAAAATCTCATTGGCCTGCTGTAAATGGCGCAAATAGGCCCTGCTGTAATGCCGGCAGCTATAACAGCCGCAATCCGGGTCCAGCGGGCCTGTGTCCTCGGTATAGGCACTATTGCGGATGCGAATATCGCCGTGCCGGGTAAAAAGCCAGCCATTTCGCGCATTCCTGGTCGGCAGGACGCAATCAAACATATCTATGCCGCATCGCACCGCCTCAATAATATCCTCCGGCTTACCCACCCCCATCAGGTAGCGTGGCTTGTCGGCCGGCATATTATTGGCGATATGGTCCAGGATAGAGAACATCTCTTCCTTGCTCTCACCCACCGACAGGCCGCCGAGGGCATAGCCATCGAAGCCGACTTCGAGCAAACCCTGCAATGAACGATCACGCAATTCCGGGTACATACCGCCCTGGACAATGCCGAACAAGGCGCCACCTTCCCCCTTGTGCGCTTGTTTACTGCGTAGCGCCCAGCGTAATGACAGTTCCATGGAGGTCTCGACCTCCTGTTCCGTTGCCGGATATGGAGTGCATTCATCGAAGATCATGACGATATCGGCGCCCAGCGCCTGTTGCACAGCAATTGATTCCTCCGGTCCCATAAAAATGGTATCGCCATTAATCGGAGACTGGAATGTGACACCCTTTTCATCAATCTTGCGTAACTTGCCAAGGCTCCAGACCTGAAAACCACCGGAGTCCGTCAGTATCGGGCCCTGCCAATGCATGAAATCGTGCAAATCACCATGGGCACGAATCACATCAACACCGGGGCGCAGCATTAAATGAAAGGTGTTGCCGAGAATTATCTCGGCACCGGTTTGTTGTAACTCCTCCGGAGTCATGGCCTTGACAGTGCCATAGGTGCCGACCGGCATAAATGCAGGCGTATGGATTTTTCCGCGCGCCAGGCTGATCACGCCACGCCGTGCCTTTCCATCGCCCTGCTGTACTTCAAATTTCATTAAATAACTATCGCTGTTATTTGTCTGCCGGTGTCAGCAACATCGCATCGCCATAACTGAAAAAACGATATTGCTGCATTATCGCATGCCGGTAGGCCTTCATAATATTTTCCACTCCGGAAAAGGCACAGACCAGCATCAATAATGTCGATTCGGGTAAATGAAAATTAGTAATCATGGCATCGACCATTCTAAATTGATAACCGGGGCGGATAAAAATATCGGTCTCCCCGGTAAATGGTTTGATGTCGCCATTCTGGGCAGCGGTTTCCAAAACACGCACAGAAGTGGTGCCGACGGCCACAATACGACCCCCCTGTTGTCTGGTGGTGTTGATCTGTTGGCATAATGCTTCGTTAATGGTGCACCATTCCTGGTGCATTTTGTGCTCATCGAGGTCCTCTACACGCACCGGCTGAAATGTGCCCGCGCCAACGTGCAGTGTTAAGAAGCCGCATTGAATCTCTTTTTGCTGCAATCGATGTAATATCTCCTGGTCAAAATGCAGGCCTGCCGTTGGCGCTGCGACTGCCCCGGGAGTTTCTGCATATACTGTTTGATAGCGATCCCGATCTTGCTCTATATCCTGGCGGCGGATATAGGGCGGTAATGGCATATGGCCAATGGATTCCAGCACGGTCTGCACCCTATTGGGCCTGAAATCGAGCTCATAAAAACTACCCTGTTTTGCCAGAATAATTACTTTTATGTCGTTTTCCAGATGCAATTCCGACCCTGGCTTTGGGGTCTTGCTGGCACGAATCTGGGCCAGGGCCCTGTGTTCATCCAGAATACGTTCTACCAATATCTCGATACGGCCACCACTGTCTTTATAACCGAAGAGACGCGCAGGGATAACCCGGGTGTCATTGAATACCAGCAGGTCCCCGGCCTGAAGCAGGTCCGGCAATTCTGCAAATTGTCGATCGACAATCTCACCGGTATTTCCTGAAAGTGCCAGTAAACGACTGCAAGATCGGTGCTCAGCCGGGGCCTGTGCTATCAACGTCTCGGGAAGATCATAATAGAAGTCAGACTTCTTCATAGCGCGAGCCTAACAAACTTTGCATTGTGAGCTCCAACAAAGTGTCGTTATAATACGCTCCCTGTGCCGGGGTGGCGGAACTGGTAGACGCGCCGGATTCAAAATCCGGTGGTGGTGACACCGTGTCGGTTCGAGTCCGACCCTCGGTACCAATTTTCAGGACAGGATGGTGTGCACACCATCCCCTATGCGTCCACACCTGTCTGCCGGACGACTCCGCCCGGAAGGGCGTGCTTTCATTTGTCGTATTTTCGTATATCTTTAATGACAGGGCTTCATTTCCTTAGGGTATAATTTAAGTTCAACACCCTGATATCGCAGCCACCCTCTACCGACCGGCAGGTCAAGGAAATACCAATGCAAATCGCGATTATTGGTCTTGGAAAAACAGGCACCGATATGGCGCGACGCTTACGGCGGTGTGCCTGCGAGATTATTGCCTTCGATAAAAACAGCCAGATCACCAAACGCCTGGCTGCTGAAGAGGGTATTATTGCCGTCAATGACCTTAAGGAGTTGGTCAGAAAGCTGCTGCCGCCGCGTGTGATCTGGTCCATGGTACCTGGTGGCGAATGCACCGAGGATTTGTTCAAGGAACTCACCAAAGTGCTGGATGCAGATGACATCATCATTGATGGCAGCAACACTCATTATGTCGACAGCCGACGGTACGGGTCTGAACTCGCCAGACATGGTATTGAATATATCGATATTGGCATGTCAGGCAGCGTGCAAGGCCTGAATCAGGGCTACTGCCTGATGGTTGGCGGCAATAAAAAAGCGGTACAAATGATATCCCCGGCATTACGAATCCTGGCCCCGGCTGCCGACCGGGGATGGGCCCATGTTGGTACTCACGGGGCTGGCCACTTTACAAAAATGATCCAGGACACCATAGAGAATGGCATGATGCAGGTCATAGCCGAAGGCTTTGCATTACTACACAACAAGGAAGACTTTGAGTTTGACCTGGGCCAATTGGCCGAACTTTGGTGTAATGGCTCCACAATCAGCAGTCAACTGCTGGATGAGGCGGCAAAATTATTAAAGAATTGCCAGGATCTGCAAAATATTGTGCCCTTTGTCTGCGACCCCAGTGACGACCGCTGGGCCACTTTCCAGTCACTGGATCAGAAAAAAATGGCCCCTATATTGTCCATGGCATTACAACAACGGTTTAATAGTCAGGACAACGAGAACTATGTCAACAAGCTACTGGCCATGATGCACAACAAGGCCAACAATCGATCAATAGGCTAACCATCGGGCGCCATATTTTATCTCTCAAACACCTGTCTACAATTGGCGATTAACCCGTATTGCCATTTTCTGGGAATTTCCTAAAATTACAGGAAAATCCAGAATCTACTTTGGTAGCTTTCTATTTTTGTATGAATAAGCGAACCGCAATTGCCAAACTAAAGGTCACGGGCCTGCATGTCGCCATCAGCCTGGTGATTCTCCTCGGCTTTCTATACTTTATGTTGACCCAATGGTATCGGACACCCTACTTCTTTGCCGATCAGGGTTGGTCCGGTGTGCGCATTATGATTTTCGTTGATCTGTTTATCGGCCCGGTCATTACCGCTATCGTCTATCTACCGACAAAAACGCGCAAGGCCCTGGTATTTGATTTTACTACTATCGCAATTATTCAGTTGATTGCACTGGTATGGGGCGGATGGCTGGTGTACAACGAACGGGCTCTGGCCTATGTGTATTACGATTCGGCATTCAGACCCGTAATTACCAGGGAGCTCAATAAACAAAATGTTTCACCGAAAAGCCTGAAGGCATTTAGCCCTGAAAGGCCACCGTTGATCTATAGGCTGCCGGTAAAATCAAGGGAGGATGGCAACATACAAATTGGTCTCATAAGGAAAGGAATAATGCCTGCCAGTCAATATCGCTTCTTCAGGCCACTAAAAGAGCATCTTGACAAGATATTTTCTTTTACCCTGGATATCAAGACCATAGCGAACAGAAATACAGTTTTACGCGCCGAGCTTGATAAATATTTACAGGAAACCGGCAACGATCTGGAGAAGTTGTATTTTCTGCCTCTGTCTGGTCGCGATAAATGGATTATTCTGATCTTCAACAAACAAGGCGACAGGGTTGGGCATCTATATTCGCCATTTAAACTCACGTACAAAACCAATAAAGAAACAGTAGAATAATACTAAAAAGATAACTCGATATTATCAATCAGGCGCGTGCCGCCAAGACGTGCTGCGATCAGGATCACCAGCTCCCTGTCATCTGCCCTGGCCTCGGTGAAATCCGATGGTCTGCGTATACTGATATAATCGACATCAAAACCGGCCTGTTCCAGTTTGCTGCTGGCATTAGTCATTAAATCATCCCGGATCTTTCCCGCCTGGCGTATTTCATCGGCCATGGTGCGCAGCACTTGATACATTACCGCTACGATCTCCCGCTCCGTATTGTTTAAATATTGATTGCGTGAACTCAGCGCCAGGCCATCTTCCTCACGAACCGTATCAACACCCACTATTT